>NZ_VOZS01000018.1:0-51034 GCF_013419675.1 Acinetobacter sp. YH12069
GCAAGTAACTTGGACCAGTGTTGATCATTTAGCATTGTTCGAGGCATAGCGAGTGTAAAATTGGGTTTGGCGATTTAATTTTACTATCTCGCTATTTTTTTAATCAACAAATGTCAACAGATCCTATAATAAAAATTAAAAATTCATTCGCCATTTGCGAAATCTTCGAGCAATCATGTCCAAAAATCTTGCAACGCTGATTGGATTCAGTGCAATCTTACAATGGTCTTCTATTGTTGGTTTACTTAAGAAAATTAGTTTCAGTATTGGCCCTGATCTTGCTGTGCTCTTTATGTATACCTTGAGCGCAATTATTCTATTGCTCTTATTTAAAATTCCAAACCTTAAACTGGTTCCGCGCCAATTTTTGATATACGCCACCCTTTTATTTGTGATTTATGAGTTGTGTTTTTCGTATGCCATTGCTTTGGCTCAAACTGCTCAACAAGCGATTGAAATCAGTTTAGTCAATTATTTATGGCCGAGTCTGACAATTGCCGCGTTAATCTTATTTAAAGAATTAAAATTTAACTTTTTCGTAATCATTGGTTTAGCCATTTGTTTGGGTGGCATCATTTTGATCCAAACGGGTAATGGAAGTTTTAACTGGTCTACAGTCTTTACGAACATTCAGTCCAATCCATTAAGCTATTTTCTTGCTTTTATGGGAGCGAGTTTATGGTCACTCTACTGTGTGATTACACGTAAATACAGTCTTGGACATAACCCTATTTCATTCTTTTTCGTCGTGATCACGATTATGCTATGGCTAAAAATGTTGATATTTCACGGTATTCCGCGAATGCCTGCCGTAGACTTACATACCGGTATGTATATGTTGACCGTGTCCATTGTAACCGCTTTGGGTTATGCAGCGTGGAATGTAGGTATTATTAAAGGCAATATTACGATATTGGTGACTTTATCGTATTTTAGTCCGATTTTTTCTTCGGTTATTTCAATGTTTATATTACAGACACCACTGAGTTTAAGTTTTTGGCATGGTGCCATTTTGGTGACGTTAGGTTCGCTTGTATGTTGGATTTCAACCAGTTGGCCACAAATAAAAGCAAAATTAATGCAATTGCGTCATGAATAATATGGCGCAGTTAATTGCCTCTGATTATCTTAAACTGAATAACAAAACCGCGATTAGGCACAGCATGTGAAGTAACTGTGTTGGTGCAAAATATAGAAAATATTTCCATCCACCTGTGAGAAATGCATTCACACATTTTGAAATTGCATGGGCTGATAATCCAATCACCACAGCATAAACCAGTGTCAAATTATCGATATTACCTTGCATCACAACGGTTGCCATAGCTGCATGGACTTCAAAGAGTGATGCTAATAATGTCCCTAAAATTAAGCCTTTATCACCTAAAGCGAGATTTAATCCATACACAAGTGCTTGGATCAAAGTGAGCGTGATGGCAATGATTGCCGCCTGTTTTAAGCTAAACATTCGACTATCGGTATTTTCTAACGGCGCTGGTTCATTCGCTTCTACACAAAGTTTTTCGGGTTCTGTCTCTTTATTATGCTGAACTTGAGATGAGCCATAAATCAGATATAGCGCAGCAAGGACTAATATCAAGATGCCGACGATACTTGGTATAACTAATATTTTAAACCATGCAAAACTCACCCCAAGTACGATGATCAAGAGTTGAACCAATGTCGCAACACATGAAAAAAGTCCTGCCCCTGCATTACTTTTGGCACTGGCTTTTCCTGCTCGTACTTCCATACCTAAGCTTGCGATTGTTGCTGTGCTCGACACAAAACCTGATGCCAAGGCCGATAAAATAATGGCTTTATCAGAGGATAGAAGCCGCTTGGCGATGTGCGCTAATGACTGCACCACCAAGATCAATATCAGTAATTTTAAAATCACATAGGGATTTAATACTGAACCCCAATAGGCTTGATTCGGCGTTAAAGGTAAGGCAATTAGGATCAATGCCAGTAAAAAGACCCCATCTCTTAACTCATAGTCTTTGATCCAATGCGCTGCAAAATGATGTAAGCCTTTTTTTCCAAATAATATGAGGGTCAACACCACAGCCAAACAGGCAGCAAGTGGAATATTAAAAACACAAGCGGCACCGATCAAATAAGTCATTACAAAAGCAAGTTCAGTGGTTGTTCCAATATCTTGTTTTTGTTGACTTAATCCATAATAGCTAAACATACTGACGACAATTGCACCGATCACACCAACAGCTAAATGTATTAAAAAACACAATGCTCCAAACAACGCACAAATGGTAAATGAGCGTAAACCAGCAAAACTCTGTTCACGGTCCAAATTGTTGTTACGTTGACGCTCCAAACCGATGAGCAATCCACAGCCTAAAGCCGAAGCTAAAATAGTTAACAATGCTGGGAAGGATAATGTTTGTATGAGTATTTCCAAATTTAAGCCCTCCCATCAATACATTGTTTATATTGGCAATATAAATAAAAAATAATAAAAAAATTTAACGCTAAAATTCGAAAAATAAATATATAAATTGAACAACTTGAGCATTTTCAATCATGTTCAAAGTTTAGTCATCCTTTAAATCATAAACAATTCCATGATAAATATCTTAGTAAACATTAATTTTTCCCATATTTTAATTAAAAATATATTCGAAAAACTGACTTAAATTCGGCCTCTATTTGCCTTCATGACTGTTTAAAGCACAGATTAAGCCCAAATCACCATAATGGCCGCAATCACCACAAGGGCTAATCCCCAATGATCGGTTCTTGCGAGTTTTTCCTTAAAGAAATAGGCAGAGATTAAGAGGCTAAATAAGATTTCGATTTGACCTAGGGTTTTGACAATCGCAACCGTTTGCATGCTCATGGCAGTAAACCAGCCCAAGGACGCTAGAAAGCTACAGACACTAACGCGAAAGGTCAGACCGACTCTCTCCCACATGGCAATGAGCGTTTTGCGGCTAAATAGACTGAGGTACAGCAGCATAATCACACATTGAAAGCCAATTACACTCAACAGTACCCACGCCGCACGATGCAAAGTCGGTAAATCACTTAGCTCTAAACTGGCTTCACGAACCAATAAAGAGGTAATAGCAAAACTTAATCCACTCCCTACACCAATGCATAACGTTGGCAGAGATAATTTTTGTCGTTGAGAACCCTTGCTTAAAAGAAAAACGGCTATGCCACCAACCAAAACACCAATCCAACCAAATAAACTTAAATGTTCACTTAAGAAAATCACCCCCACTATGGCCGCAAAGATGGCTTCACTTTTCGCTAAACCGACACCGATGGCATAATTCTTTTGTTTAAAAAGCAAGACCATCAAAATCGTCGCTAAAATTTGACTTAGTCCTGCAATCACCACATAAACCCAAAACATAGGTGTAAATGTGGTTACCTGAGTCACAGGCTGTTGTTGGTACAACACGAACAAATAAATGCAGGCAAATGGGAGCCCAAAAATAAACCGTGCAAGGGTGACACCATACACATCAACAGTGGTACTGAGTTGCTTTTGAAATGCATTGCGCCATGACTGCATAAAAGCAGCCATTAAAGTGAATAAGATCCAAACTGGAAACATAAGAAAGGTGGTTTAACGGTGGATGCCTCATCAATTTACGCTTTTATTGAATTGAATGCGACCCAACACGGCCAGATTATTCATTGAACTTGGTTATAAATTCGTTGAAAAAAATTTATTTAAAAACCTAATATTAAGAGCTTGGTATGTATCAAAATTTAAGTTTTTATAAAAAACGCAAAGGCATGTCACCTTTGCGTTTTGCTCTTTACCAGTATTTAGTTAGTGACTTACATTAAGTTAGCTTCCTAGTAATACAGCACCAAATTGCTCACGTAGATCTTTTTTCAGCATTTTACCTGTTCCGCTCAATGGAATAGCATCCACGAAAATCACTTTATCTGGCACCTGCCATTTAGCGACTTTATCTGCATAATAATCCAAAATTTCTGTATCAGATAAATCGACATCTGGCTTTTTAATCGCAATTAGTACAGGACGCTCATCCCATTTCGGATGGCTCGCTGCAATCACAGCCGCCATTGCAATTTTAGGATGTCCCATAGCCAAATTTTCTAACTCAACAGAAGAAATCCATTCGCCGCCCGATTTGATCAAATCTTTTGAACGGTCACTGATTTTTAAGAAACCATCTTCATTCAGCGTAGCAATATCCCCGGTATCAAACCAACCATCTGAGGTTAATGCGGACTCTGTTTTGCCAAAGTAATTGCCAATAATCCAATGCCCTTGGATTTGTAAATTACCTGTCGTTTCACCATCACGTGCAACTTCATATGTACCGCTTTCTTCATCGGTAATACGTAAATCGACCCCAAATGGTGGACGACCTTGTGACAAACGCACTTGTAATTGTTCTTCTTCAGATAATAACAAATGTTTGGCTTTAAACTGGTTTGAAGAACCTAATGGACTGGTTTCGGTCATTCCCCAAGCATGAATCGTTTCGCAGTTAAATTGTTCTTTAAACACTTTTAACATCGCAGGTGGGCAAGCAGATCCACCAACCACATTACGCACTAAACTTTGGAGCTGACTACCCGCTTGCTGCGCAGCATTGATTAATCCCTGCCAAATCGTTGGAACACCCAATGCAACAGATACTTTATAATCATCAATCATTTGCGTCAGGCTCGCACCATCTAAACCTGGGCCTGGTAGCACTAAAGTGCAACCTACCATAGCCGCAGCATATGGCGTACCCCATGCATTGACATGGAACATCGGCACAACAGGCATCATAATATCTCGCGCTGAGATATTTAATGAATCCGGCATACAAATCGCATAACTGTGTAAGACTGTTGAACGATGGCTATACAACACGCCTTTCGGATTGCCTGTGGTACCCGAGGTATAACATAAAGAACTAGCCGATAATTCATCTAATTCTGGCCATGTATAGTCTGCAGATTGTCCCGCAATAAGTTCATCATAAAATTTAACATCTGGCACCGCTTCGACAATTGCTGCATCTGGTGCATCTAAACAAATAAAATGTTCAACAGATTTTAATAGTGGTTTTACTGCTTTGATTAACGGCAAAAAGGTTTTATCAAATAACATCACGCGGTCTGCGGCATCATTGATGATAAAAATTAATTGTTCTGGAAATAAACGCGGATTAATGGTGTGACAAACATAGCCGCTACCTGAAATAGCGTACCAAGACTCTAAATGACGGTGGTTATTCCAAGCGATGGTCGCAACACGATCCCCTAAATTTAAACCGAGTGATGCAAGAACATTGGCAAATCGTTTTGAATTTTTATGGACATCACCCCAAGTGGTTTTCGTAATCGTCGTGTCTGTATTTTTTGAAATTACTAAACTATCCGCATGATAGCGACCCGCATGTTCAATCATGCTACTAATCAAAAGCGGTTTAAACATCATATTACCAAGCATTCTTTGCTCCCACATTCATCCATATTGAGTTGTTGTTTTTCCACACTGTCCTGCAGATTTTTTAAAACTTTGCACCATGTCAAAAGTGATTGTTCTTTATCGACAAGGTTAAAGCAGTAGATATGAAACGCATATCCAAAACTGATTCTTATGTTTTAACCTTAATTGATTTTAGAATCCACTGTTTTATTGCTCAAAATATGAATGCTTTAGTGGTATAAAATGCAAAAATTAAAGCTTTAGCCCTATTCAAAATATAGTCTTATTTAGTTATAACACTGCTGCTTTAAAAATGTCGTTTTCAGTTATCAAATAATCGACTGAGTCAATTGGCATAAAAAAACCCAGTCTAGATACACTGGGTTCATTCATTGCATTAGCCGTTGCAGTTAAGTTGAAATAGTTACAGCACTTCAAACTCAATACGACGGTTTTTCTTACGACCTTCAGGCGTAGCATTGTCTGCTACAGGCTTATTTGAGCCCATCCCTTCAGTACTTAAGTTCGCCGCTGCAATATTTTTTGAAATCAGGTAGTTTTTAACTGCATTAGCACGATCTTGGCTTAAACTTAAGTTTTTCTCAGGATTCCCCGAGCTGTCTGTGTGACCAATAATTCGTACTTTTTTCCCACCGACGCGATTCAGTGCGACAACCATTTCATCTAAGATCTGTACCCCAGATGGCGCTAAAATAGCACTGCCCGATTCAAATTCAATAATACGATTACGTAAAGCCGCATTAATAATTGCCTGTTCAGCCTGATTGACAGAAAGCTGTGCATTGAAACGAAAAGGTGCTGTGACCAAAGACTGAAACTTGGTGGTCGTGGGTTGGATATCGTTTTGATTCGACATCTTGCCACTTAAATCGACTTGCGTTCCGCGAACAGAGAGTTTTCCCTGTTTTACTTTTTTTAAGTCATCATTAATCATTTGGCTTACGCTATTGCCCCAACCATTGGGTGCAGTAACCGCTCGAACCTGAATTTTATCAACCACATTTGCCTGACCATAGGTCAAATAGGCTTTATTTAATATTTCTTGCTTGGTTGCTTCATTCGGTACAGCGCCTTCAATCACAATAGGCTCTGCCCAAAGCAAAGTCGAACAACCTAAAATGCACACACTCGCAAGAAATTTGGGCAACATTGGTAAGATTCTTTGCATCATTATTCTTCTATAAAAGTCTGTCTAAAAAGTTTAATGCCATGAATAAGGCTGATCTGACGCTCACTCAAAGACTGTTCCAATACGGCTAAGCCTGCATTTTGTTCAAGATAAGGATCAATCCAACTGGCATCAATCAAGGAAACCCAATGATCACTTTGCATATTTTGGGTAAAAACATCATTGAGTGCAGTAATATCAGCACCTTGAAAACCAAACAGTAAAACTGGCGAATCACTGTGTAGGATGCCAATGAGTAACTCAGCATCTTGGTTTTCGACAAAGCGACTAATTAAATTGACCCAAAAAGCCGCAATTTCATAACAGTAACTAATATTATTGATCGGTAAGATCAACACTTTATTCAACCGAGACGTACCCTGATGAATAATCGGTTGTAGCAGCAAACCGAGACCAATCATGCTTTGCGCCAACTGATAAGGCGTAAAATTCAATAAACGTGCAAATGAATGCAACGTATGATGCTCATAAAAAGAAGAGGTTTCTTCTGTCCCGAACACTTGAATTTCGTTATTCAGTTTGCCTAATTTATCGAGCAAAATATCGGGATCGCGAATAGAACGCATCACTCGGTTACGCTGATATAAGTCAATTAAGGTTTGTTTATAACGATAAGGTGCATACAAAATATTATCGAAAGGATCATCGATTTCTAGCAGATGAGCCAGCACCATTGGAAATTGACGCTTTGAACTGTCTTCACTGCTAATCAAATTGGCAACCAAAAAACGCTTATCTTTTGGACTGGCAATAAAGAAATCTAATGAAGGCAGTGAGTTATACGCTGCATTAAAATTGTCTGAACGCATAGCGAACTCAAGCGCCTCCGTGATCCACTGATCGATTAACTGAATCAGTGAATATTGTTCACGGCTCTTTAAGAAGTCACCACGAGCTGGACATTTTCCATAATACAGCGGTGTCGTTCTCACTTCATACATCGTCACACTCCTTGTTCTTTTGCACGAATGCCACCGCTCTCATTTTTAAATTCATCATCATGGTGTTGCTGTTCCTTGTACAACACTCATCGGTGAAGTCGCTGGCGCTACAGGCGCTTGTCCTGCAGGCATCGTTTGCGCTGCGACGACACGAACACCTTTATTCGTCACCACTTGATCAACAAGAGTCATACCTGAATAGCCTGAACCTGTAGTTGGGCCAGATGCGTTACCACTAATTAAACGGAAGTTCACTTTTACAAACACTTTTGGATTTTGTTTGCTACGCCACACCATTTCAAATGAATTACCATTTTGTGTACGCTGAGCGCCTTCAACCAATCGGTTAATACCATATTCACCCGGCTCATCAAAAATCGTATGCGTTTGACCTTCCAAGTCAATTGCAGTAATACGTGCACCCGGAATTGCCCCTTTATTTGGCCAAACGAAGTTCACCCATTGCTGAACACCGTTTTCATACACCATACGCTGACCATCAATATCAATGGTATATGAAAGTAACTGTGTGTTTTCTAATGGGAAGAACTGGAAGTTCGATTGATTGGTTGCCGCAGGTGCTGCTTGACTCAATTCCCCTGTAGCAACGCCATTACTTGGCGCAACATAGCGTTGGAAATTCGCTACGAATTGTGGATTTAAACCAATGCCCAAATCTTTCCATGTTTTCGTGGTTAAGGTATAGCCACGACGAATCACCAATGGATCTAAATATTCTTTTACAAAGCGAGCGATACTTCCGTTTTCACCAAAAATTTGGCTAATTTCATTACTGGTCGCTTGTAAAGTAGCATTGCTATTAAATGGATATTTAGGTGCAAGATTGGTTGTAAATGGTTGATACGCCTGCATTGCCCACAACTTATTAATTTCGTTTTGAGCTGGAATCAAAAGAACTTCAAATGACTGAGTCACCGGCTGCATAAAGAGTTTTTGAATCAACTGTTGATCTAATTCATTCAGACCCACAGACATTTTTTCATCCACAAATTTTTGCGTGCTATTAAAGACAGAGCTTTGATCATTGATGGTTTGTTTCACCAATGTCATGCTTGCAGGCCCCATGTCACCGCCACTCTTCAAATCATTGAACTTACTACGTACTTGACTCAAAGACAGCATGTATTCATCTAAAATAGATTTGTTTTGCTGATCATCACGTTTACGAACCAGTTGATAGAACACATCAAACTCTTTTGCGATAACACCTTGACCGGCTTTAGAAGCAACTTGCTGTGCCTGCTGCGCATCATCACGGCTGAGAACTTTACGTTTAAACCACGCAATAAAGCCTTTCTGAGGTGCAGCCAGTTCTGCTTGAACAATTGGATTATCCCAGCTGGTTTCTTTCGCTATACGGTCGACCACTTTACGAATTGGCGAATTTTCAGGTTCACCTAAAATATCGATAAAACGTGACTGCTGAGCAACATCAGCACCCTTGCCATAATGTACTGCATTTAAGAATTTACGCCATTCAGCGATATATTCCTGCTTATAAAGTTCGGTTAACTGTTTACTGATCTGGTCTGGACTACCACTAAACGTCAGGTCATCAGAGCGATTGGTATTGAGTACCCAATCTTGAGTATCCGTCGGATTATTCGCAGCTTGGTTAATCGCATCTTTTACATAATCATTCCAAGCTTGGTAAGTAAAAATACCCGGCAAGGCATAACTACCCAACATGCTGTTTTGGCCTGTTTCACCTAATATTTGCTTCACTGTCACCGCAGGGAAACGTACCGAACCACGCATTTTAATTTCATTATAAACGCGGTCGCGTGCAGGAATACCCATGGTAACAGCCGTCAATAATTGACGTGTTTGATCAACCAATAAAGGATCAGATTCCATTTGCGGGAACGCAGGATCAGCAGCTAAAGTCATCGCATAAGATAAAACTTGTTCTGCTTTTTGAATCATTTCCCCACGTGGCATTTGACCACGATTTGAATCTAACCATGAACGCCAGAAACGAGTAACTTGGTCACTCAAATGGCTCGATTCCATATATTTATGATTGCTCATCATCAAATACGCCTTCAGTGCATTGTAGGCATCCTGAGGATTAGTATCCGATGGTTCTAAATAGGGCTGATTTGATTTCACAGCTTGAGTGATTTGCACATTGACGTGATTTTCTTTCAACGTCGCTTCATTGGCTTTAACGCGCTGTAAGTACTGCGCCATATTTTGCTGAGATGGTGCCAATACAATTTGTTGAATACCTCGTAAATACTCAACTTTGAGTTTTTCACGAATTTTATTCCCTTGGTATAAACCAAAGCTATATTTCAAAGGACGATCTTCATCAAAATGATCGAGCTGCTGTAAATGCCCTTGTAATATCAGCAATGCATCCAATTGAGTCGAAAGCTCACTTCCGCTACGGCTTTCCATTTGTACAACTTTGTCTAGGTCTGCCTGAACTTCAGCCACGAGTTGTTGGTTATTACGATACGACCAAACCCATAATCCAAGCACCACAGCAACCAATAATAATGCAGCAATAAATGCCATAAAACGCTGACGCTTACGTGCAGGATTGATATGTTGTTTAACCAGATTTTTATCTTTTAAAATGACGGTTGAAAAGAGTCCTTTTAAGAAATAACCATGATCTTGCGAAACAGAATTTGTCGGAATGCCAAACTCACTATCCGTACTTTTCACCAAATGAAAATCTTCAGCAATTTGTTCGGTCATTGGACTTTCAATCACACCTTCTTGCAACGCACTGGTGAAATAGAAACCACGGAATACCGGTTTAAACTGATAAGGGTTGTCTTGAAACAACGTACCAATAAAAGTTTTTAGCACTGGCTTTAAGCTTTTAAACTCTAGCGGAAATGTCATTACACTTGGAGAGATATTTTGCGAATGACGACGACTCAAGTGTGTCGTACTGACGCTCTTCAAACCATCATATAAAATTGAATAATGCTTTTCGAACATCTCAACAGCATGTTCGGATGAGTCTGGATCATAAGGCAGTGTTGCACCCCAAACTTGATCAAATTCATCCTTATCATAACAATCAAAAAATTCAGTAAAGCCAGCAATCAAATCCATTTTTGAAAAAACGATATACACTGGCGCAAAAATTTCTAAACGTTCCGTCAAATCCTGTATACGTGCGCGTAAGTTTTTGGCTAATTTGATTGATTTTTCAGGACTTTGACTAACAAGCTCCGCCACAGAAACAATCACGATTAAACCGTTAATTGGTGCTTTAGAACGGTTTTTTTTGAGAATATTTAAGAAACCTAACCATTCAGAATGGTCTTCGGCATAAACTGAATATCGACCTGCAGTATCGAGTAACACCCCATCTGTAGAGAAAAACCAATCGCAGTTACGAGTACCACTTAGACCTGCCGACACCATTTTCTGATGAGTTTCTTCAAATGGAAATCTAAGACCAGAATTATAAATCGCTGAACTTTTACCCGCTGCTGGGTTACCAATCACCATGTACCAAGGTAATTCATATAGGGCTGCATTCCCCTTTTTGTCGCCGAGTTTTGATTTACGGATAAGTTGAATCGAGTCTTTCATTTGCTGATTGATCAGCGCAAGTTCTTCTTTATTTTTTTGTTTACCGTATTCAGCTTCATTATCTTTGGCAATTGCCTCAGCAAGCTCTTCGCCTTGCTGTTTATGACGATAATGTTGTACTAACTCATAAATACCCCACAGAATTAATCCGAGAATATAAACAGCAACCACAATGTAAAAAGTCTTTTGCGGAATCGAATTATGCATAGCCACAATAGCTACAAAAAATGACAAAGCCACCATCGCTTTAGGATTGGTGACGTACTGCCAAACATAACCGAGGATCGTATAAAATAGTGTGTTCACAATGTTCTCAATTTCGTCTTAATTCTAATTAAACAGTTTCTTGTTCAAGTTCATCTTCGACTGAAAATGTTTGAATAAAAGCAAATGTCGATTCTTGGTCTGTGCTATAAATCATGGCAGTTAACTCTTCTGGCAAGTGCATACCCAACATGAATCCAAAAATTTTTGCCAATTGCTGGGTATTTCCAAGATTCTGTTTTGTATATAAAAAATGATAGGTTTCAATCGCGGTTTCATTAAATTTATGCTGTAATGTTTTCACCACTTTCATATCTGTAGCATCATCTAACATCAATAAAAAGGGTTGTTCTTGATCATACTGATCTAAATTATTCAGTGCTTGAAGCTCTAAATGACGTTTCAACTCAGGTTCATGTGCCACCACTTGTAGCACTTTATTTGGAATTAAGCCTCGAACTTGAACGTCTGAAGCAGCCAAACACCAACTCGATGTAAACTCTGCAGCAATGTATTTTTCTTGTAGCCACATCTTTTCATCAATCCATTCTTGATCGATTTCAGAGTCAGCATTGAGAATCAAACTGACTTCAGACTTTTGTTTTGAAATCATTTCTAAAATGGTTAACCATTCTGAATAAGCGACTTGAGTGCCGATAAAATGTGGCTCGATATGAATTTGTTCGGGAATGATCGAAAATCCGTCAGATAGATACTGCTGAATAATTTGGGCATAATCATCATTCCATTGATGAATCAAATTATCAGCAAGCAAAATATGGACATTTAAACGATTTAAACGTGAAACTTGCTGTGCATTGTTCGCCAAATGTTCTGGATGTTCATCTTGCGTATAATCTGAATCCACCCAACCCGGATGCATACGGTACTGATATGCCAATTCACTATCATAAAAGAGTGCTGATTGCTTCAGATGCTCAGCAATTAAAAATAGACTTTCAACGTGTTGCTCTAGTTGTTGCTGAATAAGTGACTGGATTCGTTTTTCACGCATGGTGATGGCACTATATTCATCATCTGCTTCTTCACTAGTAAGTTCATCTAAATCTTTGATTCGAAATGAAAGAACAGGCAAACCGTATGCATTAAATAACTTATCATCGAGTTCAGGACTTTTGAATTGCTGAATATCTTGGATGATTTGTTCGTTTTCACCAAAACTATGCCAAGCCGCTGAAGAATAAACATTTAAACGAAATTGCTGTACATCAATAGGCTTAGGTTTTGCTTGTTCAATGGCCTCAAGTTGTTGTTGCTCAGCTTGTTCTTCTGCACGTTTTTCAGCTTCAAGTTTTTTTTCTTTTTGATGTTGAATGCCTTTATAAATCAAATAAGGCGACAAAATAATTGCACATAAAGCTAAAGGAAGAAGTAAAAAGTATGTGACTAAATCGAAAGCCGTCGGGTCATAGCCTGTATCTCGCCAGTAAAAAATCACGAAAGCAGTACACAAAACAAAAAGCGTACTAAAGGTACCAATTATTAATTTCAGCATTATTATAAATTCCCCATTAAGGCATAACAGGTTTCTGTATTATCGACCTGTTTATTCGGCTGTAAAAATGCTCCCTGAGCTAAACCAATTCCGCTCAAAGAATTTAAACACACCGGTTTTATTTCTTCTTTTTGTAAAATTAAGCGCACATCCACCATTAATGTTGGACTGCACCAAGTTTGAATCATTTGTTTTAATTTTAGGCTGCGTGCCTGATTCGGTAAAAATGTTAAATAATCTTCATGATTTAAAGGTCCAATCACGATTTCAATTTTTTCGTCAATCTGTTGAATCTTCTCACCACAAAAAGTATTCAGCCCCAATAAGCTCGGCTGAGATCCACCTAAACATGTTCTCTGATCTTCTTCAAATACAAAAGTTTCAGGGATAAATTCTCGAATATCAAAATTCTGCTTAAAGATACAGTTCAGCATGGTTTTTAATGCATACGCTGTATTGTTTTGTCCCTGCATTAAACCTGAAAACTCTGCAAAATAATCATCTAAATCAGGCTGATCATGCTGGCTACGGATATAACCATTTAATGCATGTAAAATATCAAGATAGTGATTATCCTGCTCGATTTCATAACGAATAGGTAAATGATAATTTAAACTGGCATCAACATAATGTGCTGTTAATTTATGATTAAACAGCCCTAAAAACTTTTGAGTTTCGTGTCGCTGATGTCGCCCGCTGAGCTTAATCTTATTGGTATAACTATAAGGTAATGCACCTTGAATACCCGTTAAACCTACCATTAAATTTGTCAGTTCAACTTTCTCATCGTTGAACTCTAAACTTTCAATTTCAGTGTTCGGGAAGTTCAGATTAAGTGAACTATTAAACTCAAAGTCATTTGCCCAGTGAACTTGAGCCGCGCCATAAGGTGTATGTCTTAACAAACGAGTGGCTTGTACAAACTCGTAAGCTTTCGGTTCTTGAAAAAGTCCGTCAATTACAGAGCTTTCTTGCCACCAACGTTCTGCACGCATTGGTATAACTCCTGTTGACTATTTGCATCAAAAACCGAGACATCGACAAAGCTGTTCATATTGACTTTTAAGTTAAAGATATGTGCTAGCAATTGACTATATATATACAGGCTATGTCCTCTAAAGATATCTGCATCAATGTATAGCTGAACTTTTAAACCTCTGACAAATAATGGAAACGGTTTACTATCCACAAGTTTCTGCGTGGTAGAAAACTGAATATTTTTTATGGAGTCGATAATAATTTGGTTTTCTTTCGATTTAGGTAAATTATACAATTCCAAAAGTTCTTTAATATGAGAGACCGCATCGCCTTTCATTAAAGACATATTATTCAAAGATAAATGTGAAATGACCCGCCACTGTTCTTGTTTATTTTGCTCAAAATAATACGGTAACGACGGTCGTTTGAGCATCAGAGCACGACGTGCCAAATTACTATCATTCAGAGTTAATGCATTTTGATCTTTATTATAACTTTCGTAAGGTAACTCACGATTACTACATAGTAGTTCAGTACTAATAAAATCGGACTGAGTGCTATGTGGGTCTAAAGCACGAGATATGATTGAATAGTTTAATTCCTGATGTTTATTCTTCATCTGCTGCGGATTTAAACTATAAAAAAACTGGACTTTATCCTGATGATAATGACTCATTGCAAAAAAAGGCAGTACCGGATAATACACTTCATCTTGGTTACTTTTTTCACGCACCATATTCATTTTTAAAATGCTATAGGCTTGAAAATATTCAGGATAGTGTGCATCTGTCACCAATGGATATTCCATTCGCTTATGATTAATCTTTTGCGGCTCTGCTTGTTTATTGAAAAGATTAACAATTGGTGTAGCAAACAATTTAAAATTTGCAGCATTTAATTCAGAATAATTTCGAATCGCTGCTTGATCATTTAAATTGAGTTTAAAGTGCATTTGAACATCAAATTCACTATGTTCTAAACTTAAAAACTTAATGAAATCTAGATTTAGATTTAAAAAATTGAATTTTTCAGGAACACAAAAATATTCCATCAGTAAACGATATGCATGATGCGTATGTTGATCGATAGGTAGAACACTTTGAACTTCATCAAAGCCCATAATTTCAAATGGATTGGCAATATCAAAAATGTGCTGCCCCACACGAATCGAAAAACTTGTAGTCGATTTAAAAATACTATCTAAAACCTGCAAAGGAAAATTAGAAATAGCGTCTAAAAAGATCGGCAAAGTTTCATTTTTGAGTAAAGCGTGCTTATTCGAAAAAATTTCAAATCCTAAGCTCAATGTGGCATTTTGATTTAAATGCATATGTGCCGATGGATGAGTTTTGAAATTGAGCTGTTTTAATTGAATCGGTAATAATGTGACTTCTTGTACCGTCTGATATTCACATTGAACACCACGCGTACTTTTGGCTTTTAGACTGGTCGCCTTTGGAATAACGTGTAGATCTGTTAATTGCTTAATTTTATTTATATCTTCGAAGCTCACCACAGAACATGCAGGAAATGGTTTTAAATATTGAGGAAACATCACCTCAAAAATTGAACGGGTAAAAACGTCATAACTATCTGCAAGTTTTTTATCAATCCGTGCAGAAATTAAAGAAAAGGCTTGAATTAAACGCTCAATATGCGGGTCATCTATTTGTTCTTGGTTTAAAGACAAACGCTGGGCGATTTTGGGGTATTTACTGGCAAACTCACGGGACTGTTGTCCAAATTCCTGTAGTTGTTTTTCGTAATACGGTAACAGCTCTTCAATCACAGATAACCCACTTCATTAAGCTCTTGGAGAAATAACATATTGTTGTGTTGTTGGTTTTAATAAGGCATCAAAAATAACTGGTTCGTATAAAGGATGAATATTTAAATATGCCTGAATACTTAAACATAGTGCCCCCATATTATGGCCATCCATGAGCATTTCGACTCGAATCTGTTTTAAACGCGGTTCATGTGCAGCAATCGATTGCTCAATTGACTGGCAAATTTTGTCGCGATCCGATGGATTTGCTGTCGATAAGCCCACAAAATCGATAATACCAAATTGCAAAATAGACTTTTTTGCTAATGGAAAGTCATCAATCAGTTCATCTAACTTTGCCACCCGACTATTGAGGAGATCCTCTAAATCGGAAGCAACAGATTCACGAAGTTCTTGCAAAGACAGACCTTGAGTCTGCTGATCATCTGCTGGTAATAAGCGGTCAAATAAAGTCGTTCTAAAACCATAAGGATAAAGCTGATCGAGATTCATATCTTGTTATAAATATTTAAAAAAATGAAAATAGAGGCTACCCAAGTAAGCCTCTATCTGAATCCATCTATTACGCTGCGTATGAAGCAGTGTTGTTAGATAATGACCACTTCTTAGTAACAGCACCTTTCGCAGTACCGTTAATATCTTGTTGGTTATATGTCCACTCTACTGCAGCATATTTCAAACCAAATGATTCGTGTGGAACACCTTCATCATTTACAGTTGGTGTCACGCTAGAAACCAACACATGTTTCAGTTTGATTTGAAGATATTTAATGCGTTTGTCGCCATTCGCACGGTAAAAATCAATTTGAACTTCATCAAATGTATAACCTGCTGAACATGCTTCCCAAAGTTTAGGGCTTGTCGCATCTAAATCTTTAACAAAAACCATGTCAGAATGTTCTACACGTTCTGCAGTGTGACCACCCACACTTGAAGAAGTCGCAGATTTAGGTTGACGGATGTTATGCGTCCAAGAGTTAACTTCTAACCAACTCTTGTGCTCTGCATCACGAGATTCGCCGTCTACTTTGTACTTACCACGAAATTGAATGTATATATCTTTCATTGTTCTGAATACCTATTTATTTAAAGTTATTATAGTGTTGACCCAAAATTAATTTGAGGACTGAGGTAACTCGGTCACAAGTCGTAATGAAACAGACAACTCATCCAACTGGAAATGTGGTCTTAAGAAAACCACAGATTTGTAGTGACCAGGCAAAGCTGGATTTTCTACAACTTTTACAGAAGCTTCACGCAATGGATACTGAGCTTTAGCTTCTTGAGATGCACCATCATCAAGTAATACATATTGCGACAACCATTCATTTAAGAAGGTCTCAACATTACCCGCTGATGCAAAACTACCCACTTTGTCACGCATCATTGCTTTTAAATAATGTGCAATACGTGAAACTGCCATGATGTATTGGATCTGGCTAGACAATGCAGAGTTGGCATTTGCTGTATCGCTATCATATTTTTTAGGTTTTTGCGTCGATTGCGCACCGAAAAATGCTGCATAATCCGTATTTTTGCAGTGTACCAACGGAATAAAACCAAGGTCACTCAGTTCTTTTTCACGACGGTCAGTAATGGCAATTTCAGTTGGGCATTTAAAGACCACTTCGCCATCATTGGTTTTGAACGTATGGACAGGCAAGCCTTCAACTAAACCACCACCTTCTACACCACGAATCGCAGCACACCAACCATGCATATCAAATGCATTGGTTAAACGCGTACCAAAGGCATAAGCCGCGTTCATCCATAAATATTCATTATGATTTTCACCTGAAACTTCTTCAACGAAGTTAAATCCTTCAGTGGCAATGCCTTCTTTTGGATCATATGGCAAACGACCCAATACACGTGGCATTGTCAATGCAACATATCGTGCATCGTCACTTTCACGGAATGAACGCCATTGTACATATTCTGCTGTTTCAAAGATTTTAGATACATCACGCGGACGATCAATATCAGTAAAAGACTCTAGTCCCAACATATTCGGGCTAGCAGCCGAAATAAACGGTGCATGTGCAGCCGCCGCGACATGTGAAATTTGCTCAAGCAAATACATATCAGAAGGTGTACGGTCAAACTCAAAGTCACCAATCAATGTTGCATAAGGTGCACCACCGAATGATCCATATTCTTCTTCATAGATTTTTTTGAACAATGTGCTTTGGTCAAAATCGGTCGCACCTTGGAAATCTTTAATCAGCTCTTTTTTCGTCGTATTTAACATACGAATTTTTGTTAAAGAATTTGAAGGTGTTTCTTGGCAGAAATAATACAAACCACGCCATGTCGATTCAATTTTTTGAAATTCAGCATGGTGCATGATTTTACTTAACTGAGATGAAATCAACGCATCAATTTCAGCAATACGCTTATCAATTGATAAAGTCATATTGTCTGAAACGGTAATGGTACCTGCCATGACTTCTTTAGCAAGTTCACCAATCAAACTTTTTGCACGATCATGTTCTTGATCTGTACGCGCGATACGACTTTGTTCGACAATTGAATCTAAAAGTGAATATTCTTCGGTTGCTTCAAGGTTTGCAGCAGTTGCAGTATTATAATTACTCATTTTCTGCCTCCACGCTCAACTTACGAATTTGATCAGTGTTATGTAACACTTCATCCAATAAATCTTCTAGGCGTTCATTATTTGAAATTTTATTACGCAAGTCAGACAGACGCTCACGCGCAGCAACTAACTTTTGTAGTGGATCAACCTGTTGCACAACTTGCTCGGGAGTAAAATCGGCCATGCTCTTAAATGTAAGATCTACCGACATTTTTCCACCGTCTTCAGTCAAGGTATTTTCAACTTGAAAATTAGCACGTGGTGCTAAAGACTCCATGACTTCATCAATATTATCTAAATCAACATTAATGAATTTCTTGTCTTTTAATTTGGTTTTCTCTACTTCAGATGCCGCTGAGAAATCACCTAACACCCCTACAACGAATGGTAATTCTTTAATTTCTTTACCGTCGCCAACTTCAACATCGTAAGTCAATTGAACACGAGGAGGACGAATTCGTTGAAGTTTTTTCTGTACACTTTCACGTTTTGCCATGAGTGCTTTTCCTTGTTATTTATTTTTTAATGTATCGAAAGGTGAACCACTGGCAGCAGGTTTTTTCGCTGTAGTCTGCGTTTTTGCTGTCGTGGTAGTTTTCTTTTTGCTTGCTGCTGTAGTCGTTTGTTTAGACTTGGTAGACGCTGTATTGGTTCGTTTTTTAGCTGGTGTTGTCTGTTTAGGTTTCACATTGCTCGAAGATTCTGTACTTTTTTCACGAACATCTGCTGCAGCAGACGTAGATTTATCAATCGTCGGCTGAATATAACGAATATTATCCGACAACACTTTGGCAGGAGAATAGGTCTGTTCATCTAGAGTACGATTTTCATTACTCCGCATATGATTCAGCGCATTATAAGAAATAGCGATACCTGCTAAAAAAGTAACATCAGTAAGTTCAGGCGACTGATAGTTCTTTTCTCGCAGCAGATTGACCGCTTGCAATGCTTTTAAATTGTAACCATTGGCTTGATATTTTTTGGCAATATCTACAAAAATTTCATTTTTTAAGTTCTCATTTTTCTTATTTTTTTTGTCACATAACTGATTATAAAAACCAATAATCTCTGGATCTGTATCACCTACTGCCAGTGGATAATCCTTTAAACAGGATTTTTTCACAGATGCCGCTTTATCTTTTGCAAAAACGGTTTGTGTTAAACTGGCTGCTAAAATTATAGGTAATAAAACACTAAATTTATTCAAAATTGCCTCTGTATTTCTACGTGCTAAAACTTAATTTATGTGGAGAAATCACCACTTATTTTCCCGCGGGTTTTCTCTTCATTTATCAAAATTAAAAATATGCTGCAGATTTAACAAAAAATAAGCACATAGAGTCAATACAAAAATGTGCCAAATACTCCAAAGTTTGTTGACTATTTGTTTTTTTTTGTTTCATTTTATAAAAAAATCTTTTTCCTTTTTTTATTTAGTCTGTATTATATCGCCTAAAGCAAGACACTAATAATATATAAGGTGTTGATTTTAAAGTTTTTATTTTTATAGCAAGAAAAAAGAGATCACAGTCAAACTTGTAAAATTTTGTACTGTGGATTCTAAATTTGATGAGTTATTTATGAATAATTTAAAAGTTTTAATTACTAAACTTTCACCTCACGCCCGCATTTCACTCGAAAAGTCAGCCAATACATGTATTTCACAGCAAAATTATGAAATCGAAATTGAACATTTTTTACTCGAATTATTAACCTATAACAATAAAAATGACCTTCAAATACTCTTAGAAAAATACAAAGTTTCTGCAGATGGTTTGGCAGATGACCTCAAAGAAAGTATTGCTCAACTTCCAAAAGGAAATACGCGCACTCCTATTTTTGCCCAATCCATTGTGCGCTTACTTGAACAAGCTTGGTTATTAGCATCTGCTGAACAAGATCCACAAATTCGTAGTGGTCATTTACTTGTTGCGCTCCTTACCGCGCCAGATTTATACCAAATTGCAGCAAGAGCTTCTTCTCTTTTCGATTTATTACCTATCGATACGATTAAACATAAATTTTTAGATCTTTGCCTAAAGAGCATTGAAAATGAAGATTTAGCAACTGCATCACCAGATGAAAAATCAGCAGCACAAACGAATGCAACTACGCCAGTTAAAACACCTGCTCTAGACCAATACACCATTAATCTTACTGAAAAAGCTAAAAATGGTGGCATTGATCCTGTGATTGGTCGTGAGTTTGAAATCCGCTTAATGCTCGATATTTTGATGCGTCGTCGTCAAAACAATCCGATTTTAACGGGTGAGCCTGGTGTTGGTAAAACGGCCGTTGTTGAAGGTCTGGCATTAAAAATCGCAACCAACCAAGTTCCAGATGCTTTAAAAAACGTCAGCATTCATACTTTAGATATGGGCTTACTACAAGCGGGCGCCAGTGTTAAAGGTGAATTCGAAAATCGCTTAAAACAAGTCATTCATGAAGTTCAAGCCTCTGCACATCCAATCATTTTATTTATTGATGAAGCACACACGTTGATTGGTGCGGGTGGTCAAGCAGGTCAAAATGATGCAGCAAACCTGTTAAAACCGGCGCTTGCACGTGGTGAGTTAAGAACCATTGCCGCAACCACATGGGCTGAATATAAGCAGTATTTTGAAAAAGATGCCGCATTAAGCCGACGCTTCCAAGTAATTCAGGTTGAAGAACCGACTGAAGAAGTCGCAATCGATATGCTGCGTGCCATGATTCCCGTGATGGCAAAACATTTCAATTTACAAATTGACGATGAAGCTATCGTTACTGCAGTCCATGCTTCGCACCGTTATATCACTGGCCGTCAATTGCCTGATAAAGCGATAAGTGTCTTAGATACAGCTTCTGCGCGTGTTGCGTTAACGCAAAATGCACAACCAGTAAAATTGGATCAACTTCAAGCTCAATTACATAATTTGAAGCTTGAATTGGCGATTCTTGAAAATGAACATAAGAATATTCCGATTCACCACGAACGCATTGAAAGTGTAAAAACACAAATATCCGCGCTTGAACAAGAAATTCAGTCAACAGAAACGCAGTGGAAAAAAGAACTCGAAATCATTCAACAGATTAAAACACTTGAACAAGAGTCCGAGCAAAAACCAGAAAATATTGAAACTTTAAGCAATATTCGTAACCAATTGGCAACGTTACAAGGTCAAACGCCGCTTGTTTTTGAGCGTGTGAATGCACAAATTATTAATGAAATCATTTCAGACTGGACCGGTATCCCTGTTGGGAAAATGGTTAATGATGAAATTCAGCAAATTTTGAAGCTTGAAGCACAGTTAGAACAACGTGTGATGGGTCAAGATTATGCACTGCATCAACTGGTACAAGGCATTAAAACCTCCAAGGCAAAATTGGAAGATCCAAATAAACCTCAAGGCGTTTTCATGCTGGTTGGCCCAAGTGGTGTGGGTAAAACCGAAACTGCACTTGCGTTAGCAAACGAGTTATATGGTGGTGAGTCTCATTTAATCACCATTAACATGTCTGAATATCAAGAAGCACATACCGTGTCGTCTTTAAAAGGTGCTCCTCCAGGTTATGTCGGTTATGGCCAAGGTGGCGTACTGACAGAAGCAGTTCGCCGTAACCCATATAGTGTGGTTTTACTCGATGAGATTGAAAAAGCACACAGCGATGTTCAAGAGCTATTCTACCAAGTATTCGATAAAGGTACTTTGGAAGATGGTGAAGGTCGTGTTATTGACTTTAAAAATACCACTATCCTGCTGACTTCAAATACTGGCTCTAGTGCCATTATGCAGGCTTGTTTAAATCAGCCAGTAGAAGAATGGCCGTCAGCAGAAGAACTTCTAGATGTATTAAAACCAGCTTTATATAAACAATTTAAGCCGGCATTTTTAGGTCGTATGCGTATTGTGCCGTATTTCCCATTGCACGATGATCTGCTCGTACGCATTATTCAGCATAAATTAGGCAAAATCACCGCGCGTATTGAAAAACAATATGGTACGCAAACACGTTATACCGATGATTTAGTCGAATTATTATTAAGTCGCTGTACTGAGGTCGATAGTGGTGCGCGTAATGTCGATAACATTTTAAATGCGACGGTCTTGCCTGCTTTAGCCACTGAATTACTCATGGCAATGAGTGAGCAAAAGATTCCATCGGTCATTGAAATCGATGTCAAAGACGATGAAATTATTTATGTTTTAGATCCTAAAAGTAAACCTGCGAAAAAACGCAGCAGCAAAAAGACTAAAACCTTAGAAGCATAAGCTAGGAACGATGTAGAATATGAGTTTAGAGCTCGACGCTTTATTGCAACCGATTACGGATGATTTACCTTGCGGTAGTGATTTTTCATTTTCCAATGATTTTCATGCAATTAAAAAAGCTAAAACACAAGATGACCCGCTCTTGGATCAAGGCGACTGGATCGCAGAACCGAAACAAGCAGATTGGGGCTTTGTGCACCAAAAATCGTCAGATCTACTTCGCGAACAAACTAAAGATATTCGCTTATATGGTTGGTTGCTTGAAGCGTGGACTCACATTCATGGTTTTGAAGGGATTGCCAAAGGGATTGAACTTACACAAAAAAGTTTGCAAGACTTTTGGCTGCAGCTTCATCCTGAAATTGAAGATGATGACCTTGATCAACGTCTAGGTTTATTACAAGGGATAATTAATCAAATCCCAACATTAATTAAATCAGTTTCAATCGTTCATGGCGCGGCAGCTTATTCCCTATCCGACTATGATCGACTACTTCATGTTCAAAACCAAAGACGTAAATCCAACCATGAAGATGATGATCTAGAAGAGTCTTTTAATGGTATGGAACAGTTTGAACATGCCTTGTTCAATACGTCAAAATCAATTCAATACCAGTATTACCAACAGTTTTTAGATATTTTAAACCATTGGGAAAACTTAAAAACGACTCTTGATGATTTGATGGGTTTAGATGCGCCAAGCTTTGCTGGCATTGACTCTCAAATCGATATGATTCACTTGAGCTTGAAAAAAATCTATAAAGCAGATGCTTTTATCAATTCATCGAGCGCTGAACAGGTTCAATCAAATTCTCCAATTGAAAGCCAAACACTTTCCACTGTAACTTCCGTGCAGAATGATATGCAAATAATACAACAACAGCATACACAGCAATTTAAACCTCAAGTGCAAAATCATCTTGAAAACCGTGAACAAGCCATGAAAGTCTTGCAAGATATTGCGGACTATTTCCAAGTGAATGAGCCGCATAGCCCTGTCAGTTATATGCTGCAAAAAACCATTAAATGGTCACAAATGCCACTGCATGAATGGTTAACTCATGTGATTAAGGATGAAAACCCTCTTGAAGCTGTACAAGAAATGTTAGGTGTTCAGCAACAAAGTAATGAATCGAATAGCGACTGGTAAAAACAATGTTTAAAGCAGAAAAAATTTTATGGGGTGAAGGATTATTTTTACGCCCACAACACTTTCAATTACAAGATGCTTATCATGAACAGCGTTTAAACCATACGGTTCGCGCAACGATACCGTTCGCTTATGGTATTCAAAGTTTAATTTTTGATGAATCGCAACTCAGTACCAACACATTAGCTTTGAATAAAGTTGAAATGATTTGGCAAGATGGCGAGATTTATCAAGCACCTGCACAAGACTTATTACCTGAGCCTGTACTACTTGATTCATTAAATTTACGCGGTGAAATGCAAATTTATTTAGCATTACCAATCGTTCAACCGAATAAACGAAACGTCAATTTTGAAGAAAATACCCAATCGAGTCGCTATCATTCACATTTGACTGAAACTCATGATTTGTTTACAGATGCAACGGCTGCTGAAATCACTTTATTACGCCGCCGTGCAGAGTTCAAAATCTTTGAATTAGGCCAAGAACCACAGCACAATCTTGATGGTTTTCTTTACATGCCTATAGGCCGAATTAAGCGCCAAAGTTCAGGTAATTTTGTTTTAGATTATCAATTTATCCCACCAATATTACATATTAGTTCGTGTGATTCACTGATTACCGGGCTTAAACGAACGCTCAATATTATCAAAGCTAAAATTAAAACCATTCAATCGAATAATCGTGAAAACGAACAAAAGTTAATTGAATTCCGTTCTGGTGATATCGTTTCATTTTGGTTGGTTAATGCGCTGAATACTGCGCATGCGACCTTAAATCATTTATTGCAATATCCACTGATTCATCCTGAACGTTTATATTTTGAATTATTACGTCTGACAGGTTCTTTACTCACCTTCTCTACAGCTTATGAAGTAGATCAACTCCCACAGTATCAACATCATAATTTGCAAGAAAGTTTTGCTCAATTAGATGTGATTTTACGTGAGTTGCTCGATACGATTATTTCAAATCGATATATCAGTATTAACTTGAAAGAAACGCGTCAATCCTACTGGGTGGGCAGCCTTGAAAGTGACAAAATTACTCGCGATTCTCGCCTGTATTTAGCTGTTTCAAGTAGTGTGATGCCTACACATGACATTATTTCTTATGTACCGCTGCGCTTTAAAGTCGGTAATACCGTTGATGTTGAACAGCGTGTCATGGCGGCATTACCTGCTGTTCCATTGCAACATATGATGCAAGTGCCAACAGCAATTCCGGTACGTTCAGGTGTGAGTTATTTTGAAGTTGAGCCAAATAATGATTTGTATCAACGTATGCTTGATTCTGAATCCATCTGCGTTTACATACCAGCTGGCTTCCAAGATATCTCGATTGAACTTATTGCAGTGATGAATGGTTAAGGAGCAATCATGAATATTTCAAATAATGCCCCTTCACTTTTTGACGACGGTCAAATTGGATTAGGCTCTTCAAAACCAAGTGCTGAACCGAAAATCAACAGTTCAACCAATTTAGTTGATCTACTGCATGATGGTTTTTACATCGTGTTCTTACTCAAAAATCAATATGTTCCATCAAGCCCTGAAAGCTTCAGGACAAAAATTATGGATCTATTAAACCGATTTGAAAGCCAAGCTCGTAAGCTTCAATTCAGCAATGAAGATATCACGGACGCAAAATATGCTTATTGCGCTTTACTGGATGAAACCATTGTCACCCAACAAGATGCTCGCTTTTTTGATTTACAAAACAATTGGATGATGAATCCACTGCAATTAAGTCTTTTTGGTTCTCAGCTAGCTGGTTATCGTTTTTTTGAAAATTTAGAGCAAATTCGTTCTAAGAATAAAGATCGCTTAGCCGCACTTGAAGTTTATCATTACTGCATGCTCCTTGGTTTTCATGGTAAATACCGCCTTGAATCGATTGAAATGCTCAATTCACTCGTTGCACGTGTTGGCGATGAAATTGATTATATGAAAGGTAAAAAGGCGTTTTCGCCTTTCGCTGCATTGCCGGATCAAATTAAAAACATTATTCACCGTGAATTACCATTTTTTTGGATCATTATCTTTTGGGCTTTGTTTGCTGTATTAGCATTTGGTGGACTGAGATATATGTTATCTAGCCAAAATAATCAGGCGTTATCACAATATCAAAACGTCATAACTGCCCCATCGGAACAGGCTTATATCACCATTCATTTACCATAAGACTTAGACACCATGGCAAACGAAAAATCAAATAACGTTAGAATTTTACAGTCGACTCAAAAAAATAATTTACCGCCTTTAGCTCATGCTGCTATCGGCTTTCTTGTTGGTGCAGCGGTGATTATTGTTGTTGGCCTGGGATATTTTTATCTAAATTCTGACGATCAGCCTACAAATGCAGAAATGACTACTTCTGCCCCAACTGAAGATAAAGCTGAAACTGAGGCATCCGCTGTACCTCGTCAAAACGAAAATGAGCAAGCTTCAGCTGAAAAAGCACCGCAAACCGTTCATGCAACTGAAGAAAAAGATCAGGATAGTGGTTTATATTCGAATGATTTAGCTACTGCTTTCAATCATGGTAACACGGCTAAGGTAACTCAGCCTGTTCAAGCTGTGGCGAATAACCGTTCACCTTTTGAAATTACCCAACCGCAGCGCCCTGTTGTAGCTGCTACAACAACCGTTAAATCACATATTCCAAATACTATAGCGAAACCAAAAGCTTCGCCAACAACGGCCAAGGTGACCAAGCCTACAGAGCCATCTACGAAAGTAGTGAAAGAAGATGAGCACTTCGAAGAACCGATGGGCGGAACGCAAATTTCTGAAACCAAACGTCCAAAAGTGGTTGCTGCAACAAGCACTGCCAATGCGACTGTGAGCGCTACAGTTTCTCCATGATCATTTTTTTGGTTAGTTGTTTCTTTGTCTTAGCACTGGTGACAGTGCTTTGCTTTTCTTATGAGCTTAGAATTAAAGTTCAAGATTTTTTCTTTCAAATCATTCCACAAAGCAAAAAAAGAATTCAGCACGCCAAGAATTTTGCTTATGAACTGAACTATGCTGCAGCACCACAACAGATTCAATCACACTGGCATTTACAACAATGGTGGATTTTATTTGCAGGCTTTTTACTGTTTGCCAGTATTTTATTATTTGCTTTTACTCGCCCGATTACTGCAAGTAAAGTAGAAGCAGATTATTTACGCAAAGTCGATCCTCAAATTTACTCGATGCTCGATGGGCAAGTTTTAGATGCACCTCCTGAAGTCGAAGAATATCTTGTTCAAGAAGCAATTGCAGAAGAAGCTGCAATGATTGAGCAGCCATCTGTTATGGCCTCAAGCTTTAATCCAGAAGTTCAAGATATCCATACGCATTCATACTCTACAGATGTGCCTTCAGCAGATCGTAAATGGCATAAAATGAACCCACGTTATAAGCAGCGTTTATTGATGGTATTTAAAATTATGCGTGAACAGCATGGCTACGAAATGGTTTTGCTCGAAGGTTATCGGAGTCCTGAACGTCAAAATAATTTAGCCACCAATAAAAATACCACTCGTGCCCGTGGCTTCCAAAGTTATCATCAGTTTGGTTTAGCAGCCGATGTCGCCTTTAAACGCAATGGCAAAGTGGTCATTACTGAACGAGACCCTTGGGCTATGCGTGGTTATCAACTTTATGGTCAAGCCGCTGAGTCTGTTGGTTTAACATGGGGTGGACGCTGGAAATCTATTCAAGATTATGGTCATACAGAATATCGTATGCCAGGCCTGAAAAAAACTGCAGAGATGGCGGCATTACTCACCTCTGAAGGTCAGCTTCAAGCCAATAACATTTCGATTGAGTAATATTTCGATGTTGTGCCTGCAAAATATATTTGAAGGCACACCGTATTAATTTAAAAAATTTTGTATTTGCTCTATAACTTCAGTTGTTTTTTCTGCATGTAACCAATGGCCTGCACCTTCTATTTCTACAATTTTCGCATGTGGAAATTGGTGTTCTATCGCCTTAGTATGTTCCGCTTTTGAAATATAAGGTGATTGTCCACCTTTGATGAACAATACAGGCTGTTGCCAAGTATTTCCGAAATTTTCCCAACCAATAATTTGGTCATACTGTTTATACAGCGCATCTACATTAAACAACCATTGTCCTTTGCTAAAAGACTTGAGTAGAAACTGTATCACCATATCTGAATGAATATACTCACGCATAATTTCTACCGCTTGCTGTCTAGATTGAATTTGCGCATTTTGTACAGCAATCAAAGCTTTAAATATTTCATCATGATGACGTTCCTGATATGCAAAGGGCGCGATATCCAATACAACAAGTTGCTCTACCCGCTCTGAGATTAAAGCCAATTGCATTGCGACCTTGCCACCCATGGAATGGCCAATCACTGAGAACTTATCGATGCCAATCGCATCTAATGTCTCAAGTACATCGTTTGCCATCTCACGATAATCCATTTCTGTACTTTGAGGTGATTTACCATGGTTTCGTAAATCAAGCTGAATGACAGAATGTGAATTTTGAAAAGCTCTGGCAAGCATCCCTAAGTTACTGAGGCTGCCAAATAAACCGTGAATAAAGACTAGTGGATGCGTTTCGCCCTCTAATTTTTGATGATATTCGTAATTTAGGATCATTTTTGAATACTTTGCTATGTTGATATTATGATGCCTAGTTGATGGAATGAAATCAAATGACAGTTAAAAATTATTAGTCTTACTTAGGCTATTTGTATGTGGTATATGATTTAACTTGCTTAGGCTATTTTATAAATGAAATAGCCAACCGCAATCAACCTAAAAGATCTTTGTCTTTAATTTGCAGATTTAAAGTGATTAAAAGGAATTTTTAAATAGCGAATACCATTCCCTTCTGGTTTTGGAAATTTACCTGCATCCATATTGATTTGTATTGCAGGTAAAATCAGTTTTGGCATAGCCAATTTTGCGTCACGCTGAGTTCGCATTGTGACAAAATCTTCTTTTTTCGTACCAACGTGGATATGAATATTCTGCTGTTTTTGCGCATGTACACTGCTTTCACAGCAGTATTCTGACCGATTTTCTGGTAAATAGTCATGGCATAAAAACAAGCGCATTTCAGGTGCTAGCTGATAAATCTTTTGTACTGAATCGAATAATACTGCTGCACTGCCCTTGGGAAAATCACAGCGTGCTGTGCCATAATCAGGCATAAATAAGGTATCACCGACAAACACAGCATCATCACCAACCACATAGCTCAGACAAGCAGGTGTGTGTCCAGGCGTTGGAATGTTATACGCATTTAACTCGCCGATTTTAAATGCTTCATAATCTGCAAATAAATAATCAAAAGACTGATGTGAATTAAAATATTTCACATCAAAATTATAAATGGCACTGAATGTTTCCTGCACAATCTTGATGTTATGGCTCATCGCAATTTTGCCACCAAGAACCTGTTTTAAATATTGTGATGCCGTTAAGTGATCTGCGTGCACATGCGTTTCTAAAATCCATTCTACGCTTAGGCTATTTTCTTGAATATAGCGAACAATCAAATCTGCATGCTTCGTTTGAGTAGTTGCAGAAGCAGCATCATAATCCAATACACTGTCTATAATCGCACATCGTTTTGTTTGTAGATCAGATACCACATAACTGAATGTATTGGTATTTTCATCAAAAAAAGGTTGTACCTGTGCACGCTTTGACATTAATTTGCTCCCGCAAATTTTCGATGTAGATAGACGCCTGCAAACATCGCCACAACAAAATAAATTGCTTGATAGTAGCCAAGTCCAATCAAAGTAAAGGCTGGCGCTGGACAGATTCCTGCAATTCCCCAACCCATTCCAAAGATAACACTCCCCATGATGAGTTTTGCATCAATTTGATTATTACTCGGTAATTCAATCGCCGTCCCATCAAAGGTTGTCGGTTTTGATTGACGAACGGCCATTTGAAATGGAATAAATGCAACTGCAATGGCTCCCATCATCACAAAAGCTAAACTCGCATCCCACTGCCCTGTTATATCAAGGAAACTTAAGACCTTTTCTGGATTAGACATGCCAGAAATCATTAAACCTAATGAGAAAATTCCACCAAAAATAAAAGCCAATATATTTTTCATCATTAAGCTCCGATTACATGTCTCATTACATAAACTGTGATAATCCCTGCCAACATAAAACTAGCAGTTGCAACGAATGAACGCTTAGAAAGACGACTAATACCGCAAATGCCATGACCGCTAGTACAACCTGAGCCTAATCGAGTTCCGAATCCAACCAAAACACCGGCAATGATCATCATCCATGGACTTGCATCCAGCTCGATTGTCACAGAGGTCAATTGCCCGTAGATAAAAGGCACAATAAAAAGTCCTGCTAAAAACCAGATCGCGGGTGTTTTTAAAATCGTTTGGCGATTCAGCGTTTGCGCAATTAAACCACTGATACCTGCGATTCGACCATGTACGTATAGGTAGCCAACTGCGGCCAGGCCCAATAAGGTCCCACCGAGAAAAGCAGTTAGAAATGGATGCATATTCATCAGCCACAAAACATTATATGTTTTTATAATATGTTATTTAGAAAAAGATGCAAGCTCTCACGCCGAAATATTCGTTCTAATTTGCCTTTTCCTAATTTAATAATTTAACGGTTCAAAGGTGTTTGATTAATTTATTTAGAAATAATTTATAAACTTGAAAAATCACGGAATATTTCCTCGGAGATTTTTCAATAAAGGCTGTTTATTATGAAGTTAATTGAAATAATAGATAATTTATAGATCAATACTGATATCGCTGAGTGCATCGCTCACCCATGTTAAAGCATCTGAACCCAATTCTATAATATTCGAACCAATTTCAGCTAAGTCAGTCAAATCTACAGAAGATAAAGGATCAGATGATGTACTATTTTTTTGCTGTTCTTGTTCAGCTTGCTGCTCAATGGCTTGATCAAGATGAGTTTGATCTAATGGAGATGAGTTTGAATGTTGTTGTAATTCATAGTCATTATTCTGCATAAGTTCAGCCTGTTATGTTGTTTTCTATTACGTTCAGTTGATATTAATTTGGTTCAAACTCTTTAAGCACCTTATCTACAAACCACCAAGGTAAACGCTGAATACCTGAATTCATCTTTAAAATTTCAGCTTGTTCAATTTCCGCAATGAAAGAAGCATGCTGTCCATCGGCAGAGTTATCAAATAAATAACTACGATCCGTTGCTTCTACCGCCTGCATTAACAAATCCATACTTCGATAATAACGTTCGCGAATTTTTTGTTCTGGAACACCATGTCCACCCGTTTTCACTCGGTACTGAACACGTGAAATATTGATAACAGGATCAATAGTGGAAACATAATACAGATAGGTTCGAAAGCCTTTTCTTTTTGCTTCGCGTAGAAACTCCACCTTTGAAATATGGGACATCACTGTTTCAAAGGTAAAACTAATTTTTAGTTCTAAAAACTGCAAACGGATATAATCAATAATTCTTGCACAAAGATACGAGTCAATCTGGTCTGGATGAAACTCAATTTTCCACGGATCTAATATCTGAGGTTTACGTGCTAATAGAGGAATAAATTCTCCATCGGCGGGACGCTTTTTCGTATATAGAAAGTCAATTAATGCTTCGGATTTTAAAGCGGGATGGTAATCCAACAAATTGAGCCGGTGTGAATGTTTCAGTTGAGCTTCGAGTTCATCCGCATTTAAATATGCCCCAATATGATGGGGCAATAAATATTCTTTAACTGTGCTTTTACCTGAACCATTTGGACCCGCGAACATTCTAATGCGAGGTTGTGGAGGCATGTATTAAACAATTTCCTCTATTTTCTTTTTACGTTTTAAAATTTTAGGTAGATCATCCACTTGTACGAAGTCGGCTGAAACATCTTTTATTTGTACTTCTTGACCATTTTGCAGACGTTGAACCAGTTGTAGACCTTTTACATAAACCACAGTGGATGAAGCACTTGCTTGTTCAAAAGCATGGCGAAATGCATGGATAGCAAGGCTCGGGATCATATCGTCCTCATATTGGCTTGCTTTCATTACTGAAGTATAAGCTGTCATGGAAACAACTCCTCAAACATCAAAAATAATGTGTTCAATCATCTTATCATACTCGCAATATTTGTCTATTTATCCATCACTCATACTGAAAGGAAATCGATAAAAATTCAAAGTGCTTAAATCATTTGATTATCTTACTCGAAAAGAATGTCGTATATGAGTCAATGTGTGTGGATAGTAAATCAGGAATTAAGTAAAAGTTACCTACATTGGATTTATCACCCAATTAAGCATTTAATTTTTCACAAAAAAATAGCCACTTATTCAGTGGCCAAAAGAGAACGACATCAACAAGTTGATGTATTAGTACTGACCTATGCAACAGGACCAGGGATGTTTGTTGCATATAAATCGTTCTAACCTAATCATAATAATGTGATGGACTTATCATTTTAAGCATATTTTATATCATTTTCTGACAATCTACATTTTCAACTTCTAAGATTATTAGAAACTGCACCTATAGTGAATAATGCTGTAATAATTTTGAAATATTAGACCATTTCGAATTATGAAAAATAGAACAAAATGAAAGAAAGTTAGACTAGAGCCCAAAAGTTTTAGAAGAGAAATTTAAACCTAAATTATTTTGTAGGACTCGAACAAAATGCACTTTCGTTTAAGCCAGATGACTGCATACTCTGTTGCTGTTGTTGTAAGTAGTGCTGTGAAGCCACTCGCATTAGATTGGCCATTTCAAGAGCTGAGTTTTGCTGAGAAATTTCTAAAATCTGTCGATATGCATTCAATCTTAAACAAAATGCTTGAGTTTGCTGCTGACCCGTTGCAGTAGATGCAGGGTCATCTAAAATGGCTTTGGTTGAATTAATTTGCTCAGTATATGCTTTTATCTGAGCATTATATTCAGCTTGAGTCAGTTGTGGAGTAACCGCTTCTTTCACATTTGCATGTATTACAGAAGCAGTAAACACAGAGAAAATAAAGACATAAAGTTTATACATCAATGGAGAATGCATAAACTAAGCCTCATCACCTTCTTTCCAGACATCTTCATAATCATCAGCATCGATCATAAAACGATAGCCTATATCCAAAGCTAAATACGGTAGCACTTCAGGCACGACATCTTGCAGTTTACGCACAGTCATTGTTTCAAAGTTATCTGTGCCTTCAAGCTCACCACCATAAATATACCAACTGACATTTTCATCACCTTCTGCAGGCTTACGAATACCAACAATTGGATCTTTATTTAAGGTATGAACAGCCACAGCAATTACATCATCGCCCTGCACTTCTACATATGTAGAACCCACTTCTTCACATAAAAGTTTCTGTTCTGCAATCAGTTCTGCCAAAGGTGATGAATTTTGCGTATGTTTTGCCATGTCTGTTCTCAGGCCATATAGGTTTTCGGGCATTCTACCGTGAATTACACTTATATAGATAAATTTTTTCCGAGCGAAAGCATTCGTGCCTTGTTTTATCAATTCATTTATAGCAAAAGACTCAATGCGGTAGATTCCACGTAAAAGTATAAACAAGAAGAAAGGAAACTTATTCAAGACATATACCGTTCAAACACAGAAATAGACGAATAAAAAATAGAATCAGCATGCAAAGAACAAGCTTCTTTACAACCACAGATTTAACTTTTGCCAATACCTGTACAAATTTGGACAAATACCCGATTTTCCAAACTTACATGATTTATGAAAGAAATCGTCAATGCCTTGCACGCTTCATACATTTAAAACACTGACTAGAAAATATACAGGATGGTTAATACGCTTATATATAGGTCTATAAAGTATGACGTAGCCACGCAATAAATGTTCATCATATCTAAAGCTGCCTACTTATAAGGAAATGCTCCCACAGAATATTCAATTCACTGAGGCAAACAAAATATCTAGCTTGAGCCCTCTCATTTATGAAAACATTTTATTGATTTAGAAATATGCTTTATAAACCATAAAAAATTAACTATCTTTTAATTTTTATATACTTAACACAAAAACTTGCTTTATTCTTTTAAATAACTCGATTGAAAACCGCGAGCAATTTAGATTCCTTTACACTCGAAATAAGTTAAACCTTAGAATTTTTTAAATCGCTGTATAAATACCATCTTTACGGCTATGCATGCTTAGGCTGTTCAACTGACGATCTATAAGGTGGATACACAAATCATCTCACCTTTCAGATCATTTGTGCTGGTTATTGCTAAACGCATGCACCACGATAAAGCAAGTTTACACAAAAGATATCAACAGTTTTAGCCAATTGGGTTTAAAATGATGTCCTACAATATAACGATAAAAATGTAATCTTTTAACATTGCCAATTCTTTGCAAAGTTCGCATTATATAGCCCATTCTCGGCACATGCTTTTCACGTCATTTCAAAGAAATTATAAAAAAAATGTGGAATTTTATGCCATAATGAGCAAACTTTGCAGGTATCTTGCAAAGTAAATTTGCAACTTTTTATTGGAGCAGGCTGAATGAGCTCGACCATTTTGGTCATTCATGGACCGAATCTCAACTTACTGGGAAAACGTGAACCCGAAGTTTATGGCTATCTAACACTCGAAGATATCAACCAAAAACTGATTTCACAGGCTCAAAACGCTTCCATTTCTCTCGACACTTTCCAAAGTAATTGGGAAGGCGCTGTCGTCGACCGAATTCATCAAGCACAACAAGAAGGCGTTCAATTCATCATTATTAACCCAGCAGCCCTAACACATACTTCGGTTGCTGTGCGTGATGCCCTTCTTGGTGTAGCCATTCCGTTTATCGAAGTACATCTATCAAATGTCCACGCTCGCGAAGCATTTAGACATCACTCCTATCTATCTGATAAAGCCGTTGGCGTTATTTGTGGTTTAGGTGCAAAAGGTTATGCCGCAGCACTAGACTTCGCCATCGAAAAAATTCAACCAACTTCTCAATCTTAATTAGGAATACTGTTCATGGATATCCGTAAAATCAAGAAACTCATCGATTTGATGATTGAATCTGACTTACAGGCGATTGAAGTTAAAGAAGGCGATCAATCGATTGCTCTAACTCGTCGCAATCCAGTAGTTGCTGCCGCTGCGCCTGCAATGGCTGCGCCTGCCGCTGCACCTGCTGCACCTCGTTCACCACGTGGTGCTGTTGAGCCGTCTCCTATGGTTGGTGTGTTCTATGCTGCGCCAAACCCAGGTGAAGCACCATTTGTGAAAGTTGGTCAAACTGTATCTGCTGGTGAAACACTCGGTATCATCGAAGCAATGAAAATCATGAACCCAATTGAAGCAACTCAAAGCGGTGTGATTGAAGAAATTTTGGTTAAAAATGGCGAAGTGATCCAATTCGGTCAACCATTATTCCGCTATCGCGCTTAAGACCACGGGGAATCACAATGTTGCAAAAAGTTTTAATTGCAAACCGTGGTGAGATTGCGCTCCGCATCACCCGCGCTTGCAAAACTTTAGGAATTAAAACCGTAGGGATTTATTCCGATGCCGACAAAGACCTAATGCACTTACGCTTCTGTGACGAAGCAGTGTGCATTGGACCAGGTGCCAGCAGCGAAAGTTATCTCAATATCCCTGCCATTATTACAGCGGCTGAAATCACCGGTGCAGATGCCATCCATCCAGGTTATGGTTTCTTATCTGAAAACGCTGAGTTTGCTGAAATTGTAGAAAACTCAGGTTTTATCTTTATCGGTCCGCGTCCTGAACACATTCGCTTAATGGGGAACAAAGTTTCTGCCATTATTGCGATGAAAAAAGCTGGTGTACCAACTGTTCCGGGTTGTGACCATGCTGTAACGATTCACAATGCATTGGCAGAAGCCAAAGAAATTGGCTTCCCATTGATCGTAAAAGCTGCTTCTGGTGGTGGTGGTCGTGGTATGCGTATCGTTGAACGTGTCGACACGCTTCTCGAATCTGTACAAGCTGCTCAACGTGATGCGGAAATGTGGTTTGGTGACGACACCGTTTATATGGAACGTTTCCTTCAAAAACCACGCCATGTCGAAGTGCAAGTTCTTGCAGATGGTAATGGCCATGCAATTCACCTTTATGATCGTGACTGTTCATTGCAACGTCGCCATCAAAAAGTGCTTGAAGAAGCGCCTGCACCGGGTTTACCTGAAGAAGCACGTGCGCATATTCTTGAAGCATGTGTAAATGCTTGTAAATTAATGCAATACCGTGGTGCGGGTACATTTGAGTTCTTATTTGAAGAAGGTGAATTCTTCTTTATTGAAATGAATACTCGTGTGCAAGTAGAACATCCTGTTACTGAGCAAGTAACTGGTGTAGATATTATCGAGCAACAATTACGCATTGCTGCTGGCTTAGGTTTGGATCTTCAACAAGAAGATATTCAACTTAAAGGTCATGCGATTGAATGTCGTATTAATGCAGAAGATCCATCTACATTTATGCCTTCACCGGGCAAAATCGATCATTTCTATGCACCGGGTGGCGCAGGTATCCGACTAGATTCTCATATCTATCAAGGATATAGCATCCCACCATACTATGATTCAATGATTGCAAAACTCATTGCGCATGGTAAAGATCGTGACACCTCTATTGCGCGTATGAAACAAGCTCTCGAAGAGATTATCTTAACTGGCGTGAAAACCAATATTCCGCTACATAAAGATTTGATTCTTCAAGATAAAAATTTCTGCGAACAAGCAATGGATATTCACTATCTTGAAAAGCATCTATTAAAGAAAGTCGAAGGACATGAAGATAAATAAATCTTCAGCGTCAAAAAAACCACTCAAATGAGTGGTTTTTTATTTTCATAATAAAAGGTCTATAATCATGCTTAAGGCAAAACTCGACGCAATGTCGCAAAACACTGCTGAGCCTGATCGTTGGCACAGAAATTAATAACCGATGGACTTTTCCACTTTACAAAGTACTGTGAAATTTCGCCGGTTTGATCTTGAATATTGCCCGAACAATCCATCTGATTATTGTCATATTTCACTTGCAAAATCAGTGCTGGAATTTGCATATTCGGATCTTGTGCAGGTTGATAGTCATACACCCCTGATGACCACTCTTCACCGCTTTTGATCACAACATCATTATTACTCTTAAAATTATAATATTCGACGCACTTTTTATTGGTCGGAATTTCCATGCCCCATAAGCCAACCAATTCAGAACGTGTTGTCACCCTAAAGCTATTCACCGCTTCAACTTGATTTTTAGCCTCTGAATTTTGAGTTGTATTCTTATTATCTGCCGCCATCACCAACGATGAACTCAACATGAGTAAAACTGTAAGATATGCTATTTTCATACATTTAATCAGTCATATAAATCATGCTCTTAAAGTAACACATTTTTTTACAAATCCGCGGTTTATCACATTTTCATAACAATCATTTTTCATCTTTATCCAGAAAATCAATCTTCGTTAACGAAACTACAAATCAGCTAAATGCCAAACAAATCACACTATTTACAATAGAATAATATAAAATCTTTTTTATCGTTTAATATACGAAAAAAACGAATTCTCCCATATTTAACCTAGGCTTACATAAGCTAATGAAACTGCATTCGAATAGTCTTGCTCCGCTTAATACACGCCACAGCATGGCTTTTGTCATAGTCGCTGCAGTTATTTTTTGCTGCTGCTTAGTCGGTATTTTCAGCCGCCCATTAAGCTATTTAGCGATTTTTTGGCCTGCGAATGCATTATTGTTAGCATTATTCTTAAGGTTTCCCAAACTCAGTAATCTGGGAGGATGGTTAGGTGCATTTACCGGCTATATGCTCCCAGATTTAGTGACAGGCAATTATTTCCAACTCACCCTATTTCTTACTTTTTCAAATTTAACCAACAGCATGGTATCGTTATTTTTTATGCGATATTTTCAGGTGAACTATCAAAACTATAATAAAGGTTTCACCTTTCTGACCATGATTGTCATCATCGCCTGTGGTGGATGCCTTGCGGGTGCACTTTTTGCTATTTTCACCGTGCCTTATATTCCCAATACGTTTATGTCGACCGATCGATTGTCGATTGATTTTGGTATGTGGTGGATTACCGAAATATTGAATGCGCTGATTATATTACCGCTTATTCTGTCTTTTCCTAAACTGGCCGATCTTAAACTTTATTTCAAAGATCGACGTCATCAAAGCTTTCAGATCAATAAAATATTTCCGGCAATTGCAGTTGTCTTCTGTGTATTTTTAACAGCCGTTTCTGCAGGTCCAGGGGCAATTCTCTACCCTTTAGCGGCTCTAATTTGGGCAGCATTAACCTATCGATTATTTACCTTATCACTGATTAATGCCGTGGTAATTTTAGCGACCTATTACAATTTAAATGCGTTCTACTTACACGATTCTTCATTAGCCTATTTATCGACAGCAATTTCAGTTCGTATTGGCCTAGCCATGCTGATTCTCTCGCCGTTAATTCTTTGTATTATTAGCCGAAATCGGCACGAACTATATAAAGAGGTTTTATACCTTGCAAATCATGATAGTTTAACGCATGCGATGAATCGTCGATATTTTTTCGAGCAAGGTGAGCTTTACCTACAAAACCAAATTCAGCTTAACTTTTCCATTATCATGATGGATATTGATCATTTTAAACAATTAAATGATCAATATGGGCATTATGTCGGTGACCAAGTTTTACAAGAATTTTCGAGTATTGTGCGTAAGAATTTACGTGAAACTGATTTATTTGCACGAATTGGGGGAGAAGAGTTTAGTGTATTACTTACCAACATTGCAGCACCTGAAGCCCAAGGTATCGCTGAACGTATCCGAAAAGTCGTTGAAACCACACCAATTAGTATCGATGAACAAAATACAATATATATTACTGTGAGTATCGGCCTAATACACCAGTCTTTGCCCAATGCTCCAAGTTTGCAAAGTATGATTAATCAAGCCGATCAGGCATTATATCAAGCTAAAGAACTCGGCCGTAATCAAGTGATTTTAGTCCATTGAGACTTTTCAATATACTGAATTGTTTCAAGCTGGCTTTTGGTTCGTTTTAGGCAAGCCCACGACCAAAAACATGGCAGGTATAACCGCCAGTCCTGCGATCATAAAAATAACGGGTCCCGAAAGCATGTCCCAATATCGACCTGCTAAAATACTGCCACTCGCAACACCTAATCCCCACATCGTACTGTATAGCGCTTGACCACGCCCTTGTTGACTTGCAGTAAAATTTTGAAAAATGATCCGCATCGCGATTAAGTGGAATAATCCAAAACTAAAGGCATGAATAGTTTGCGCAGCAAATTGAGTGATAAACACCGTCGGATATAAGCCAACTATCAACCATCGCATCCCTGTTAGCCCCAGACAAATAAGCACTAAATTTCGCCAAGAATATCGATTAAAAAATACATTTGCATAGGCAAACATAATGATTTCTGCAATGACTCCGACAGACCATAAAAAACCGATTTGGCTCGTCGAAAAATCAGCCTGCTTAAGGTAATTGCTATAAAAACTATAAAAAGGCGCATGTGAGAAGAGCAGAAAAAATTCAATCATAAAAAAACTCGCTACAACTGGCCGCTTTAAAATAGGCCAAAGTGGTTCAAGTTTTTTCTGTGAAGATGGTGCAGTAGTGGGCTCTTTAATCGTAAATGACCAAATAAATGCGAGAAATGCAATGCATAACAACATGATAGGCAGCATTGAAACAGGTATTATTTCTAGCAAAGCCCCTATTCCAAATACGCCAACAATGAAACCAACTGATCCCCATTTTCTGACTTTTCCATAAAGTTCTGCACGACGCTCAGCCAACCAAAATAAAGTTACCCCTTCAAACTGAGCTAAAATGGCATTTTGAAAGAAACTGAATACCAACATGAGTAATGCAACAGACTGAAAACTGTTTGGAATTATAAAAATCAGAAACCAAATACAGGCTTCCATCCATGTTGCGATTCGAACTAAAAGCATGCGCTTTCCGGATTTATCTGCAATCCACCCCCAAATAAATGGCGCAAAAAAACGTGTCACAATTGCAATCGAAGATAAAACACCTATTTCTTGATAATTAAACCCTTGATCCTCTAAATACAAACTCCAATACGGCATGAATGTACCCACTATTGAATAATAGAAAAAGTAGAATCCACCGAGTTTGGATTGGATTGGAATGTTAAGCATCAAACTGTATTCCTTAGTATTTACAGTAAGTTATAAACTTTTCAGAGTTGTATGCTTTTGCATCTAAAAGGCTTGGTTAGGATATGACGAGTATACAAATTTATTTTAATTAAATTATTTCAAAATTTGTACAATTTTATCAAAATATCAAATTTCCTCATTATTCTACTTATTAAACAATATGTTATTTTTACTTATAAAACTCTCATATGTTAATAAAAACCGCCCATTTGGGCGGTTTTTTATCTATTGGCTCTTAGTTCGAACTAAATTTAAAAAATGCAGATGACGCTCATATTGATCAATGACATCTTGCAAGATATCTTCTTGCGTCCATTCGATGATGTCATAATTTTGACCACCTTCCCTCAAAAATACTTCAGCTTGATAATCTTGCGTAATTTCTCCTGAATCAATCATAAAGCTTGGTGTATTTTTTTCTTGGACAACTACTTGGTAGATAAAGTTAATCTCATCTTGATGGTTTACACGAAGCTGCAAGCCATCATCTATCGTGTTTACCGTCACATCTAAATGACGACGCTTAAACTCTTTCTGTAGATTTGAAAATGCCTGGCTTACCGTTGTATCAATATATTGTTCAACTTCTTCACGTGTATGCGGATAATGCATAATCAATCCTAAACGTTGCTGCCAACTTCTTGGATTATGAATTGCTCTAGGTGTAATACGCGCATCCTGTAATGCTTGCATCTTGGTTGCATCTAAATGTAGAGCCTTGACTAAGCCCCAGCAAATTAAAAGCATTACAAAAGTGAATGGTAATGCACTCAACATTGTTGCAGATTGCAAAGCACCTAAACCTCCTGCAAACAACAAAACAATCGCAAGAACAGCCATTAGAGTTGTCCAAAACAATCGTTGCCATGTTGGGGAGTTCTCAGATTTAGCTGTTAAATAATCTGTAACAAGTGCACCAGAGTCCGCTGAAGTCACAAAAAATAGCATAACCAATATGGTCGCAACAAAACTCATAATGCCTGAGAATGGCAAAGTTCCTAAATACTCAAATAGCGCAACGGATGAGTCTCGTTGTACTGCAGAAATCAGTGAGGTATTCGCTTCGTTTAAGATGCTATAGAGTGCAGCGTTGCCCATCACTCCCATCCAGATCAGCGTGAAGCCTGTTGGTATAAGTAAAACACCTACAATAAACTCACGAATAGTACGTCCTTCAGACACACGCGCAATAAACATACCTACGAATGGCGACCATGAAATCCACCATGCCCAGTACATAATTGTCCAACCACCAATCCAACCATCAGATTGATAGGCATATAAATTAAAGGTCATGTTAAATAAGTTTGAAAAATACTGACCAGCATTTTGTATAGTCGCTTGCAATATAAATATTGTTGAACTAGCAAAAAATACAAATAATAAGAGGGTTAATGCTAAGCCTAAATTGATCTCTGATAATCGTTTAATACCCTTGTCTAAGCCCATAAATACGGACAAAGAGGCCATAGCTGTAACAATGACAATTAGAATTAGTTGCGTCGTCGTTGAATATTCAATCCTGAATAGATAATTCAGGCCGGAGTTAATTTGGGTTACACCAAAACCTAATGTCGTTGCGACACCAAATACAGTACCGATCGTCGCAAAGGTATCTACACCATCACCGATTGGACCATAGATTTTTTTTCCTATGAGAGGATATAACGCAGAGCGAATTTTTAGAGGTAGATTGTGTCTATAAGCAAAGTAAGCTAACGCTAAGCCAACGATGGTGTAGATTGCCCATGCATGAAGTCCCCAGTGGAAGAAGGTTACGCGCATGGCTTGCTGCGCTGATTGGATCGTTTCAGGATCACCAGTTGGAGGTGATACATAGTGCATCACTGGCTCCGCGACACCGAAGAACATTAAGCCAATACCCATACCAGCAGTAAATAGCATAGCGAACCAAGAACTATTACTATATTTGGGCTGGCTATGATCTAAACCTAATTTAATTTTACCCATATTTGAACAAGCAATATAAATAAGCACTATTAGAAAAATGGCTACAGATAGCACATAGTACCAACTGAATGAGTTTGTAACCCATTGATTTAGTTGTTTAGTAATTAGATCAAAAGCATTGGGAGCTAAAAATACAATGGCAATGAAAATGCCGATAATAACAACTGTGCTAATAAACACATTTGGATTCACATTGGAATACCATGACGGTTTCAATGAAGACATACCTTCCCTATTCCGTTTTATTTGTAAGACAGATCAAAATTGATCAAAGAGATATCCGCTAACTGCGGAAGAAACAGGCTTGTAAAGATGAGTGCTGGCGATTGTAATTTCGCTCTATACGATAAATATTAAAAATATTCATGTGCATAAATTGAAAATTAAAGGCTGACTCAATCTAAGCCACTGTTTAGAATGTGCACATGTTATCATATTTTTAGATACTAAATTAAATATTAAGCAATTTATTAAATTAAGAAAACGATCAATTTAATGTCTTCATTCTAAATTCATTATATTTATCAATATCATTTTTCTTAATTTCTTATAATTTTCCAATTAATACAAAACTCAAAAAACCACTTTTTGGTGGTTTTTTGAATATTTTTTATCACTTATATAATTTCATCTGGTTGGTTTTGCTTCGGTTACTTTCTAAGCTATCCAGATAAAGTAAGTTTAGCGAACTGCTTCAACATGCAATTTATAATTAACTGTTCTATTATTCCGTGCCGTATTCCGCATTTGGTAGATCTGAATCAAATAATTGCCTGATTCTGGCAGCTTGAATTTTCCAGATGCTCCTGTTGTAGATCCAATCACCAAAGCGTCTGCTTTTCCTGGTTTATCACCAGGAGCATATATATTAATTTGGGCTAAATCATGATTGCTTGTCAGCTTATAGCTTAAAGTTTGTCCAGCCTTAGCATTCAAACTATACTGAATGTCATCGTAGCCTTTAAATGATCCTGCAACTGTAGTACCAATAGCACCTTTTGCAAACTGAATGGGTTTTACTGGTGCAGCAGATACACTTGGCGAAACCGCCGCAGACAAAGCCAAAGTTATTGAACCTAACAAAGTTAATTTTTTCATCACTATGTGCCATTTTTAAATTGATCATTTTTAATCATGTGAAATTCTATATTTCATCAATGATTTTTCATTTATATCGTAAGATGCACAAAGCACTTTTGCCATTTCCTTTTGTTATCCATTGATATAAAAAAACCGTACGAAAGTGGCTTATTTTTTACTTGAGCAGTCCGTATCTTGCATGTGAAAGTGTCTGTAATTCAAACATGTGGTCGTAATCATAGTTTGGCATTATGAATCCACATTTTTACTTACGTTTGATATGGCACTGCTCATAGAGAACATATTGTCGTTGAGCATGCTCATCAGTAATGGTGGGGACTAAAATTAGAAAAGTGTCGTGAGGTGCTTTATCTATGGTCTATATAATCCATATTTATTAGACTTCTTTCATAAGTCAGTTTTTAATCAATACCTAATTCACAAAAAAATGTTCCCTCTCCTTTTCAAAGATGAGCGCAATTATGCGCAAGAGGGAGAGGATTTATATGAAAACTCCCCCTCTCCTTTTACGGAGTATGCAGCTCATTCCTGAGAAAGAAGAAGATTTCAGTATTAATCTTGCTACGAATTAATGATTATTTTTTAAAATATAAAAGATATTTATTATATTAATAAAGTCTTATAAAGAAAATTTCTGCAATATCAACTTGGATTTGATGCTTACTAGGAATAATCACGATACAATTAGAATGCATAAATTTATTTAAAGGATGATTGCCTAAATTCTTATCAATATCAATCAAAAATTTTCCAGAGTCATCCTGTGTATAATTTCCAAATAATAATTGCATTTTATCGTTAGTTTTGTAGTTTTTAATGAATCCTCTGTGAAAATTATTTTTTATAAAATTAGGGTCAGTTCTATTTAAAATATATCTCACTCCGACATTTATTGTCATCGCAATATCATCAACATCTCCTAAGAGGTTCACGATAGTTGCTTTGTCTTCAATAGTGTGAGTTTTTAAACCTCTATAATTACCTTGGGTGTCTAATATTTTTTCCGTTTTATTGATTGGATGTGAACGATGATCACTTCTAAAAACTTTAAATTTTTCCTCATTTAACGTGAGCATGTTGATTGGAGTATTAGTTGACGATTGATCAAAAGTAGCGAGTTTAGGTAAAGTTAAAATACCACCACTTGAAGAACTAGCGCTGCAAACTAGAATTAAATCATACTCTGCTGTCAGTACATGAAACTCATCAGTAAACCGCTCTTGTGAAGATGTTAAAGCTGGATTAATAATAGGATTTTTTTGTTCAGTTTCAATTTTGAAAGCATGCTCTAATCTAATTGGTTTTAAGATTTTGACTCCAACATCATCGTACCCCCATTGCTGCAAAATATTTTGAACATAAATGCATTCTTCACTAATTTTTTCTTCAGTATCATAGTTATACATACTAACTATAATGATTTTAGGTTTTTTATATACTTCAATTTCTCTTAAACCTGCCCTTGACAATACGATTACTTTTTCAGCATTAATTTTTTCATTTTTTTGAACCAAACATTCACCTTGTTGGATAATGCTTCCTTGTTTTATCACACCTTCAAATTTTTCTATTGGTGAAAGAACCTTATAAGAAAAGGGATCTTCAAGATCTAACCTACTATCATCTTCTTGAATAACAGCATCTATTTCACAAGGCAGTTCGATATTTTTAGGGAGTCTAATAATAGAATCTTCTTTGTAATCAATTTTGTATATATCTTTGGATCGATAAAGTTCTGCATCCCAGAAATACATATTATTAATTTTTAAAAAGTTATTTGCTTTGATATTTTGAGTCATATGTGAATTAATGCCCCAACCAGCAAATTTTGATAAATTTTTAGCTGGATAGTTATTTGAAGCGATAACATTTTCTGCAACTCTCCTACCTATAGCTTTGTCCAAAGAAATGCATTCTGTTGGATAGCCTTTGGGAAGTCGTGGATGCAGTCCATGGAATAAATCTATTAATTGTCTAGGGAAATCATCAGGAACATTTAATTCTAGTTTCATTATTAAGTACCTAATGGCTGTTTCTAATTAATATTAAAGTATGGCGGCAAGCTGAGGCTTTCATAAAAAATATGTTCAATTTTTACAATAATATGAATTAAGTAAAGATTAATTGACGTAAAATTAACACTTTAAGGTACTTTTTATCAACTCTTTGTTTTAATAGGGCACAGTCTTCCAAACTGCATGTAAACACAAAACTGGTATGAACAAAGAAAGAAATCAGGACAGACGGGCTGGAAAAGTTTAGACCGCTACGGTGATGGTCAGGCCTGTGATTGCCTGCCGGGTGGAAATAGGAAGAAGTGCCCGAAGAAGAAAAGATAAAATTGAACAAGTATATTGATTATATTTTAATCCATTAGATTTAATTATTCCCGAATGTATTTCAGTCGAAATATATTTTAAGTAAATTATGCTTACTAAAAATTATGAATAAATTTGGATCAATAATGCATATTAAACCACTTTTACTTTTAGGCTTATTTGGTCTATTAACCGGGTGTCAAGTTGTAGAAACTGCTGATAATAAAAAGTCAGTTTCTATGTTACCGCTACATATTCCAAAGGAAGCACGCTACCTAAATACTGCTGCAAATGCACCTATTTCAGAAAAGCGAAAAGCTTATGCTAACCAACTCGTGAGCTCGGGCCAAAAATATGCCACGATCAAAACAATTCCTTATGAGTTTTTCCAAGGATCAGGTTCTTTAAGTGCGTACCCTTACACGGTTTACACTTTTGACCAGCAACGTGTGAAATTTGTAGAAAACTCACTACTCAGCCCATCAACTACACAAACAAGATTTGATCATTCGCAGGTGAAACTCAAACTACCAGTTGGTCAACACGACATTGTTTTCGTAAGTGGCATTGGAAATCATAGTTACTTTACTGAGATCAAAAACGTGACTTTAGAAGAAAATAAAGATTATGTGATTGGCGTAGATCGTAACCCAAATACAAAACCTCTAGTTTTCATTGCTGAATATGAAGTTGACTCTCGATTTAAAGCGACTGAGCCAGAATCTATTGTTATTACAAAACGTATTGTTGAAGGTGTTGAGCATGCAAACCTTAAAAAAGTCAAAGTTTATTAAAACAGCTACTGGCTTAGGGCTATTAACTTCACTGTTATTGCTCCAAGGCTGCGTACGAATGATGCTACCAACCTCAGAAACTGAATTGGTCACAAAATCAATCAATGGTGGTGGTTCAGTAGAAGTTCCTTTGGACTATGTACAATCCTATGCAAACTTAAAGCAGGCATATGGAAAATGCGTGGAATACAGGACTTATAATGATTATTTGAAAGTTGAAGCTAACCTAGATCGTGAAAATAATATTGGGACTTTTTATGGCAGACCGCCATATGGGACTTATATTTTTAAGACTACAATTACGCCTATAGATTCAACTTCATCTAAGCTTACAATCTATACAATACGTGGCAGTCTTCTGACAGACAATGCCAATCAAAATGTATTAAAAAAACGTTTAGAGCAGGATAAACTTCGTGCATTAGGTCAAGATCCAAAATGCAATAAAGGTTAATTTGTACTTAAATCAAAAGAGTGCATATGGCACTCTTTTTTATTAGACTGATTAAAAATAAATTCATCTTGCTAATAATTGACCAATTTCTAAATTTGAATATCCACGATCTTTGAAGATTAAAACAATTGCTTGTTTATACATATCAGAATCGGAAGATTTATATTTATTAATAAGTTGCAGCTCTGAATTAAGCTGGAAATCATTTTTTATAGTCAATACTTCCGTAGAGACTTTGTTAAAAATCTTGAAATTAAACATACAGGCACTCGTTATCCGCGTTATAGCGGCCCGACTACAACAAATACCTGCCTTAAATTAACCAGACACCCTTGACCAAAAGGATTGCAAATTAAGACAATATTTGCAAGTTTTCGCATTTCCAAAAGATAAAAAATATCCAAAACACTATAAATAGGTCGTAAAACGCTCAAATCAAAACTTATTTCCAAATAATACAATGTAATTTATCTGGTCAAGAACGTAAGAACATAAAGCCCTTTGTATCCCTTCTATTTCAATCCCGGATAACACGACATATTTACGATAGGCTAAATGTTCACTCACATTGAAATAGGAAAATATTCCAATGACTACTATTAATGTTGAAAATATTAAAAATCATGCAGATGTTATTGCTTCTTGCGGTACTAAAGTCGGTGAAGTTGACCACTTGCAAGGTTCGGATCAAATTAAACTGACTAAACATGGTGACGGCCATCACCACTTAATTCCAGTTTCATGGGTTGGTGAAATTACAGACAATAAAATTGTACTGACTAAAGACTCTCAAGAAGTTAAAGATACTTGGTTGAAGCTTAAAAGCTCAATCCTAAAAAAACCCTCTTAGTGAGGGTTTTTTTAATGTCTTCTGAGAATTGTCATTGGAGGAAGTTAGTCTTTATCTAATGTATGAGGTGTTGTTGTCTCCTCATTTTCATTACTATCTTTTTGCTGGCAACCTACCAGCCCCAATACTAGTACCACGCTTATAATTGCTAACGCTTTCATACTTAGGCCTATATATGTGTTAAAGCTCTACACTAACAAAGCATGAAGGTTACTGTGTATTGAATTAAAAATAAGAAAGCCCTCAATTGAGAGCTTTCTTAAATAGAATGAATTTAGGTGCATCTATAAATATTTAAATCCAAAAACCTATTTTGTACGCTCAATATGAATTACATCAATATCAGTAGGTTTAATACGATGAGTATCAACCTCCCCGACTACATGCACTTGATCACCCACTTTGAGTTTAAGCGGTTTCCATAAATCATCATCAACGTCTATATTGATCGCACCTGTTGAATCACTTAACTCAAAATCATCACCTGCAATATGTTTAGTGATTTTTCCTTTTAGCGTTACACCAGATTCATCTGATAATTTTTTTGCTTGGGCAATTGTTACAACATTTTTTTCAGCTTCTTTTAATAACGCTGCATCGGACTTTGCAAATGATGTATTTACACTGAATAAGGCAAAACCACCAAGTACTGCACAAAGTATTTTTTTCATACTTATGACTCCTATTAATTAATTCTGTTCTACGAACTATAAGACTTTTCAGTCTAATATATTTGGATAATTTTCATATCTTTCAAGTGTAAAATCCCCTTCAAATGAAGTGAATGGGACTACGGTTAACTATAAAACATATAAATGTAAAAGTAGAATCCTGTTAGTTTGTACTAGATTAGAAATTAAGCATTAGCATCTATTCATTAGTATTTACAGAAACTTATAAGATTTTCAAAGTTGTATATTTTTACATCAAAATGGCTTTAATAAAATCAGATGAGTATACAAATTAATTTTTATTAAAGTATTTGAAAAGCATATATTTTTGAAAATAAACAAGAAAATTCATTACTTTAATTATTCAGTGATAGGATACTTCTAACCCATAAAAGTATCATAAGCATTAAAAAATCGCCATTTCACTCACTATCTGATTTACTTCAACAACATATATATTTTGCTTTAATAGGAGAATCTTGATGAGTTTTATAATTCGAGACGAAAAACCAGAAGATATACATGATATTGCAGAATTAACCAAAGCCGCTTTTTTAAATGTAGAACACTCCAGTCATACTGAGCAATTTATTGTGAATAGCCTTCGAGAACATGACCAACTCACGATTTCCTTAGTCGCGCTTGAGAACAATACCCTCGTGGGTCATGTTGCTGTTTCGCCAGTCTCAATCTCCTCAGGTGAAATGGGCTGGTATGGTTTAGGTCCAATTTCCGTTTTGCCAAATAAACAAGGTATGGGCATCGGTACTTTACTCATGAAAGCATCACTTGAGAAACTAAAACAATTAGGAGCAAATGGCTGTGTTCTGCTAGGTGATCCGAATTATTACCATCAGTTTGGTTTTAAATCATATCCTCGTTTAAGGTTACCAAACGTGCCTCAAGAATACTTTCAGGCTATCAGCTTCATCGACCATATTCCTACTGGTGAGGTTCACTATCATGAAGCCTTTAATGCAACTGAGTAAAAAATGTCTATATTTTTCCTATATTTTCATGCATAAAAGCCGCTCATTTGGGCGGCTTAGTTTTAAGGGAAATAACAAAAGGCTATATTTTCAGCATAAACATTGTGAGTAAATTCATATTTATCCACTACAATTTATCATTTTCAAATCAAAAAAATAAAATCAACTTCGAACTTTATTTTATGCATATTAGTCACTATATTAAAAATTCATAGAATAAATGAAACAACGTGAAAACTTGAAATTAACCTTTTGAAAAGAAGACGGCGCCCATAATGGAAACAAAGCATTATATTCTCAAATTGGTTGCTAGCTGTATTTGTCTAGCTTCAACATACACATCTGCATCTCCTGTACCTTCCAAGATAAATGAAGGTCAAATCGCCAATATAACAGCCCTTACACCCGGTACAATACTATCTTTACAAGTCCAAACGCATGATCTTTTTAGTAATGCAGCAGAACGATATATCATCAGTTATAGAAGCCGAGGTGTTCATTCAGAACCGATTGTTGCTTCTGGATATGTCCTATTACCTAAGGGTAAAGCCCCTAAGGGCGGCTGGCCAGTTTTGGCTTGGGCACATGGTACAACTGGTGTAGCTGATACCTGCGCCCCTTCGGGTGATTATGCAGATGGACCCGTTCACATATACCAACAAATTGCAGCCAAAGCTTTAAACGCTTGGCTTGCTCGTGGCTATGCAGTCGTTGCGCCGGATTATCAAGGTTTAGGTACACCAGGCGGCCACCCCTATATGAATGCTCAAAGTCAGTTACACACTGTCGTTGATGCAGTCCGTGCGATGCATCAATTAAAATCAGTAAAATTGAGTAAAAACTGGTATGTCATGGGCCACAGTCAAGGCGGTGCCGCGTCCCTAACCGTGGCCGCGTTTGGACAAAAGGATGCTCCTGAACTCAATTTACGCGGAGCAATTGCATTGGCACCGGGCGGCTACCAATATGAAGGGATTGCTGAATATGTAGCAACTCAGTCTAATATTGATCCGAGCGTTGCAGCATTTTTACCTATCGTCCTATTAGGTGCTGAAGCTGCAGAGCCTACACTTTCAGCAAAAGATTTTGTCAGCCCAGAAATGCAGAAAATCCTCAATCAAGCTCGCAATCGCTGCTTATCAGAACTACAAAATGAACTAAAAGTATCGCCAAAAACTGTTTTTAAACCCAATGTAGATTTAACGCCATTGACCCGTTATTTAAAAAAACAGTCGATCGAATTTATGACACCTCAGGTACCTTTACTGTTAGTACAAGGTGATCAAGATCAATTGGTAGATTATCGGGGTGTCCATGCTTATTACCAAAAAGTCTGCAAGGAAAATAAACCCATAGCCTTTCACCCAATTAAAAATGGTGACCATCGTGATTCACTCAAACAAAGCGAATATTTAATCGACAACTTTATTCACTCAATTGAGAATAAGACGTATTTAAATACCTGCCCAATAAACTAATACTTAAAATTTTATATCAATATTTTTGATAGAAAATTCATTATGTAATTTTATTTATTAAGTTTTTTATTCAAACCTAAAGATGTTGGCTGTCAGCCTAGATCAATTTGGATTAATAAAATAAAAATACACAACTAAACAAATCAAAGAAATAGTTGAAATGAATAAATAAGTACCCGTTGTATTAAAGCTTTTTAGAAATTTAAATAAATCCATTATTTCTTCCCCCCATGAAAAAATAAATAAATTATACTCAATAATATCTCGTGGATTAAATAGCCGTTGGTCGAATAGCTAGAGCTATGGATCAAGTGATCATTAGATCTCTTTCATAAATCAAAAAACGATCTTCTTTTTGGTTAATATTTGCACTCCGGATTTCTTAGCATTCGTGCATAATCTGCGGATGAAATACATCGATTCAAACAAGCTTTCTGATCCTCA
>NZ_VOZS01000019.1:0-50911 GCF_013419675.1 Acinetobacter sp. YH12069
TGCTCATTATAGGGCAATTTCTTACACGTGCAAGTGCTTTTCACTCACAAAGAACACGAGTGTTTTATTTTTATGCACCATTATGGTTCAAAAAACACACTTTATTCACATAAATACATGATATTTATTACAAATATCATGTAAAATATTTTTCCTATTTTGCGTGCTTAGTTTTTTACAGGTGCTGCTTTAATCACCACACTCTGTATAACCACTGGGTTTACAGGGACATTTTGGTGCATTCCATAGTTCGCAGTTGGAACTTTTACGATTTTATCGACGATATCCATACCTTTAGTGACCTTACCAAAAACAGCATATCCCGCATTCATTGCACTTTTATTGAGGAAGTCATTGTCTGCAACATTAATAAAGAACTGACTACTTGCTGAATCAGGATGATTCATCCGTGCCATTGCCAATGTGCCGCGCTTATTGCTCAAGCCATTACTTGATTCATTCTTAATAGCCGCTTTTGTTGGCTTCTCCTGCATTTTGACATCCATGCCCCCACCCTGAACCATAAATCCAGGAATCACGCGATGAAAGATCGTGCCGTTATAAAATTTTTCTTTTGCATAGCTTTCAAAGTTTTTAGCTGAGATAGGTGCCTTGTCATTGAATAGCTCAATTTCAATATTGCCTTGAGAGGTTTTCATTTCGACAATAGTATTGGCAGCAAAACTGCTTAAGCTCACACAGCCAAGTGCTGCGGTAAATAAAATCTGTTTTAACATTTGCTAACTCTTCTGGTTGATCTCGTACTTGTTATTGACTGTATATTAGTCTTTGATGATTAAAAAGTAATTATTCTGCCATTATTAAAACGAGAACAATGATGACGCAAATAATACCGTCGGACACTGCATTGACACATTTACCGCCTTGGCAACTGCGTGGCGATGCTTTTATTTTGAATTATTGGATCTCTCCGAGTTTTATCCAACAAGCGCAGATGTTCCGTTTAGCGACATCGCCTTTAGGTCGTGTGGTTCAGGTGTTATTGGTCCGATACCATGATTCACCTGTGGGCCCTTATGACGAATTGCTAATTTTAGATCACCCTTTATGGAGTAAGAAAAGGTTAAGTTCGATTCCTAAGATTTATGTTTCGACAGATATCTCTGTCATTCATGGTCAAAAACTCTGGGGTATTCCTAAAGAGTTGGCAAAGTTTGAATGGCAACAACATGACAATGAAGTGGTCTGTACTATAGAAGTTGAACAACACAAAATGCAGATCCGTTTAAAAAAATCACGTTCACAGCGTTCTTTCTATATTAATAGTCATCATATCCCTGCAGCGATGTTGCAAATCAGACAAGCGTGGGAAGGTAAGCGTTATCAATTTTCACCGAAGTTTCGTGGACGGCTCTCTAAACTGAAACAGGTAGAATGGCACAACACGCAGGAGATCTTTCCTAATTTTGCCGAAGCACGATTATTGCAAAGCTTTTATGTCCCCGAATTTAGCCTGGTATTTCCTGCTGCAAAAATCCAAGATAAATAACCCAATAAATAAAAACCCAGTGTTTCACGTGAAACACTGGGTTTACTTTATATAAAGGAATGATTAACTACGTTTATCCCAAAATTTACGGAACTTCGTACTGATCTCAATCACGTATTTTTTAGCTCGGTGCGAAACCGGGGTTAAGTTAATAAAGCCATGGGTTTGATCGGTATATTCTTGATAAAACACCTTCACCCCTTGCTGACGGAGTTTATGCGAATAAATTTCACCTTCGTCATGTAAAACGTCATGCCCTGCCGTCACGATATACGCGGGTGCGATACCTGCCAATTTTCCATAGGTTGGTGAAATTAATGGATCATCTAAGGCCACTGCATGTTGTTCTGCATATAAAGCCGTTACGACATCAATATCTTTCTCAGTCAGAACCAAACCATCTTTATAAGCATAGAAAGATGGGTGGCGACTTTTGAAATCCACCACAGGATAAATTAATAGCTGAGCTTGCGGGGCAAAAACTTTCTGAGCACTGCGCTGCGCAACTGCGGTAGCAATATTGCCGCCTGCACTATCCCCTGCCACCGCAATTCGATTTTTTAGAATTTTAAACTGACGACTATTTTGATAAGTCCAAGCCAAGGCATCTTCACAGCTTTGCATTAATTGAGCTGGGCTGGCCTCTGGTGTTAAAGGATAATCAATACTTAAGACTTGTGCTTTGGCATGCACGGCCAATAAACGACAAACTTCATCATGCGTGTCTAGACCACCCACCACAAAACCACCACCATGATAGAACACGATCATCGGTAATTTTTTATTTGGAGCAGGATGATAATGACGCGCAAACAGCGTAGCACTTTGTAAAGGTAGACGTATATCTTGCACTTGTTTCACAAAGGTCGGCTTGGTCTTGATCGACTCCATCTGTAAATCAAATAATTTACGAGACTTCACATAGTCTTCAGTCACAAAGCCTGACTTACCTTGCTTGAGTTGAGCCGCCATCATGCATTTCACCAGCGGATCTAATTCTGGAAAAATAAACGGATAATCGAGACGTTTTGCGAGGCTTTCTTTGGCAAAGTTAGGAAGACGATCAAGTAACCGAGCAGCCGTACCTTGGCCTTTATCTTTCATATTTTTAAGTGATTCGTTCAATGCAAACATGCTCTATCCTTCGAATTATGCTCTTCATACTTTCTACATGATCTAGGTCAAATGTGACCATATTCACATATAAGTCTCAACATCGACATACATAGTACAGACCTAGTTAAGCTAATCTTCTTTTATAGAGTTGTCATTGACAATTTACCCAAGTTTTATGGGTTGATTATGCTAACCCATTCTCGATAAAGGATACTCACCATGGCTAAAAAGATCATCCTTCTGTCTTTTGCGACTGCTTTTTTGGCTGTAGGCTGCGTAGCATTCCCTGAAGATGGTTACTACGATGGACGTTATGATCAACGTTATGACCGCCGTTATGATAATAATGATCGACGCTATGATAATCGTTATGATCGCCGTTACGACAGTCGTTATGAACAAGACCGCCGTACATGGGAACGTCAGCAACAACAACGTAATCGTTTAGAGCTCGAACGTAGAAAGCAGCAACTTGACCAGCGTAACTGGGAACAGAATCGTAAAAATCAACAAGAGTGGGATCGTCGTAAAAACGAACTCGAACGTCAACGTCTAGAACAACAGCGTAAATACTCTGAAGCTGAACGTCGTAAACGTGCTGAACAAGATCGTCAAAAAGTCAGCAAAGAGCGTCAGCGCTTAGAAGAACAGCGCCGTAAAGCCAGTCAAGATCGTAGAAAACAAATTGAGCAAGAGCGCAAAAAAAATATTCAAGATTTAAGAAAGGCATCAGATCAACAACGTAAAGCGGCTGAAGAACGTCGTCGCGCGTGGGAAAATCGCCGTTAATTGTTGTTTTTGCAGATCGGTTAAAAGTAAAAAGCTCATCTACATGATGGGCTTTTTTTTCGTTCACTAAAAATAGAAAAGGTAAAAAAAAGCAATAGAAAAGAAAATAGACAGAAGAGGCATCCTATCTTCTGTCTATTCTTGACTGCCTGTTGTTACAGGTCAGAGAGCATTAAACAATCTTATTGCTGAATTGTAGGTTGTGGTGCAGGCGCAGATTGAACTTCAGCACCTTGAGCTGATGGATCTGCTTGAACCACAGCACCCGATTGCTCTGTCGTTACAGATGCTTCAGTTGCAGACGTTACTTGTGCGGTTTCTGGAGATTCTACAGTTTCTTGAGAAGTACAACCCACCGCAGCTAAACCAAAACCTAAAACTGCGACAGCGAATAAACCAATTTTTTTCATCTTCATTATTTCCTTCATTGAATCATTAAAAGCAAAGCTCAACTTTGCCCGAGTCATAATGGAAAATAATTCTGTGAAGTTCCCACCTTCTAAGTTGTACTTTGTACGAGGCACGGTACAGCTTATGAAATGTTTTATTAATCAGGCAGTTTTCTTTTATATTGAGGCTTTACATCATTTTTTTAACTCAAGTGCTTTGTTTTTTATTAATAAAATAACTATACATGGTTTTAAATAAAGCGTGATCACAGCTTTTGAATACAACAAAGTTCAACAAAACTTGCAACTCAGTTACTTAAGTGGCTGTTTTTATAAATTTCATGCAAAAAAAGCCTGCTTATGAGAGAAGCAGGCCATGAAAAACACATTTGAAATAAATTAAGAAACTACAGCGATAGAATCTGAAACAAAGAATACTGTGCTGATCATTTTTTGTGAAATATTTAATAAAACTGATACTAAGAGTTTTTATGTATAAATATTAACCACTATTTTTTGAGGCAAAAAAAATGCTGATTCTTGGGAAATCAGCATGGAAAAGTGTTTCTAAAATCTAGAGGTAGTCACCATATCCCTCTCTCCAGTGGATATGGTCACTTCCGATAGATAAATTATGCAAATTTTCAGGCACAAAGAGAAACCGTTAAAATTTATGATGAAAATCTATAAATCCGATCAAAATATGATTATACATTCAAATCAATAATTTATATTTTCATAGAATTTAATTTTGCAGTCGATATTTGGCTGAAAAACCATTTATTTGAATAAAAAATTGCATTTAATCGCTGACTTCGCTTGAATTTTTATACCCTGCCCCGATTTCTTTTATTAATCATGAATTCAAAACGCATGGCAGTTACGCATCGATGTCGTTTGAACGCACAGCTATAAGGACTGAACATGTTTAAGAACCCATTTAAACGGAGTAAATCAATGGCGACTGAGCAAAACCAAGACGCTCAAGATCTTCAACAAGAGCAAGCAGAACAGCAAACTCAAGCTGAAAACGAGCAAGCTGAAGTTTCAGTTGAAGATTTACAAGCACAAATCACCAATTTAGAAGAAAGCTTAAAACTTGAAAAAGCACGTACTGCAAATGCCGTATATGAAGCGCAAAAAAGTGTAGAGCGCATTCAACGCGAATCTGAAAAGCATAAAGATACTGTGTTGGAAAAATTTGCAAAACAATTGCTTGAGTCAGTTGATAACCTTGAACGCGCGATTGCTGCGGCAGGTGATGAAAAATCAGGTTTATCTGAAGGTGTAGAACTTACACTGAAATCATTGCTCAGCACTTTAGAAAAATTTGGTGTGGTTGCTGTGGATACTGCAAATGGTTTCAATGCAGATCTTCATCAGGCTGTGGGCATCGATCCAAATGCCAAATCGAATGAAATTGGGACAGTATTGCAAAAAGGCTATAGTTTAAACGGTCGCCTATTACGCCCTGCTATGGTTATGGTTGGTGCATAAAGACAAATTTTCTGAGACGAATTAAAAATTTTAACCAATATTACTTGAAAATTTTTGATTGGCTCTCATATCGGATAACAAGCGAAAACATCGTAAAAGAATTTTAGAGGAAACATCCAAATGGCGAAAATCATTGGTATTGACTTAGGTACTACAAACTCTTGCGTAGCAGTACTTGAAGGCGACAAAGTAAAAGTAATCGACAACGCTGAAGGCGCTCGTACAACCCCATCTATTATTGCGTATAAAGACGGCGAGATCCTTGTCGGTCAATCTGCTAAGCGTCAAGCAGTGACTAACCCTAAAAACACATTATTTGCAATCAAACGTTTGATCGGTCGTAAGTACCAAGACCAAGCTGTGCAAAAAGATATCGGCCTTGTACCTTACAAAATCATCAAAGCTGACAATGGCGATGCTTGGGTTGATGTAAACGACAAGAAACTTGCACCACAACAAATCTCTGCTGAAATCTTGAAAAAGATGAAAAAAACAGCTGAAGACTACCTTGGTGAAACAGTAACTGAAGCGGTAATTACTGTTCCTGCGTACTTTAACGATGCTCAACGTCAAGCGACTAAAGATGCAGGTAAAATTGCTGGTTTAGATGTTAAACGTATCATCAACGAACCAACAGCTGCTGCACTTGCGTTCGGTATGGACAAAAAAGAAGGCGACCGTAAAGTTGCGGTTTACGACTTAGGTGGTGGTACTTTCGACGTATCAATCATTGAAATCGCTGACCTTGATGGCGACCAACAAATCGAAGTGTTGTCTACAAACGGTGATACATTCCTTGGTGGTGAAGACTTCGATAATGCGTTAATTGAATACTTGGTTGAAGAGTTCAAGAAAGAACAAAGCGTAAACTTGAAACAAGATCCTCTTGCACTTCAACGTTTAAAAGAAGCTGCTGAAAAAGCAAAAATCGAGCTTTCTTCTTCGAATGCAACAGAAATCAACCTTCCATACATCACAGCAGATGCGACTGGTCCTAAACACTTAGTGATCAACGTGACTCGCTCTAAACTTGAAGGTTTAGTTGCTGACTTGGTTGCTCGTACAATTGAACCATGTAAGATTGCACTTAAAGATGCAGGTCTTTCAACCTCTGACATCTCTGACGTAATCTTGGTGGGTGGTCAGTCTCGTATGCCACTTGTACAACAAAAAGTACAAGAGTTCTTCGGCCGTGAGCCACGTAAAGACGTGAACCCAGATGAAGCTGTAGCGATGGGTGCTGCGATTCAAGGTGCAGTACTTTCAGGTGATAAAACTGACGTACTTCTTCTTGACGTAACTCCGCTTACACTTGGTATTGAAACAATGGGTGGCGTGTTAACAGCGATCATTGAGAAAAACACCACGATTCCTGCGAAGAAATCTCAAGTGTTCTCAACTGCTGCAGACAACCAACCAGCTGTAGACATTTCAGTTTACCAAGGTGAACGTAAAATGGCTCAACAAAACAAATTGTTGGGTAACTTCCAATTGGGCGATATTCCACCTGCTCCACGTGGTGTACCACAAATTGAAGTATCATTTGACATCAACGCTGATGGTATCTTGAAAGTATCTGCAAAAGATAAGAGCACAGGTAAAGAGCAATCAATTCAAATTAAAGCTAACTCTGGTTTGAGCGATGCTGAAATTGAAGCGATGATCAAAGATGCTGAAGCGAATGCTGAAGAAGATCGTAAATTTGAAGAATTAGCGAAAGCACGTAACGAAGCTGATGCACTTGTTTCTTCTGCTCAAAAAGCAGTAAAAGATCTTGGTGAACAGGTAACTGCTGATGAGAAATCTGCAATCGATGCTGCTGTAGCTGAGCTCGAAGCAGCGACTAAAGAAAACGATGTAGATGCAATCAAAGCGAAAACTGAAGCACTTCAAAACATCATTATGCCGATCACTCAACGTGCTTATGAAGCTGCACAAGGTCAAGGCGGTGCTGAAGGTTTTGATCCTAACGCTTTCCAAGGCGCTGAAGGTCAAGCTCAAAAAGCAGATGACGGCGTTGTAGATGCTGAGTTCACTGAAGTGAAAGATGACAAAAAATAATTTGTCGCTTTAACTGAGTTTTTCAAAGCTCAAAAAGACCGCGCGAAAGCGCGGTTTTTTTTGTGGATGATTTTATCTGCATCAGGCAATATTCAAATAACACGCAAACGTTCAAACAGCCACATTCTTCTCGACTCACCATCAATCTAAACTTAGATTTGCATAGCGCTAAATTTCAGTTAAATTAATGCAAAATAATCAAGTTTTGCGACGCTATGCGTTTGATTTTAATTATTGTTGTCATCGTTTTGAGTACTTGGTGGATCTATCAAACCAAGCAGCATCCTCAACTGAAATTTAATTCAATTTCAGATCGACTTTTACACCCTCTCGATACCCGATTGCGTTATCGGGTTGCTGATGTCGATCCACGTTTTGGATTAAGCCAACAACAAGTCATTCAACTTAGCCAAGAGGCCGCAGAGATATGGCATAAAGGGACGCTCAAGCCGTTATTTATCTATGACCCAGATGCACAACTGGCGATCCATCTAATTTATGATGATCGCCAAGAACAATACAATGCCTATAAGCAAGTCCAAAAGACCTTAGCCGCAGATAAAGCCCGTAATGATTTATATGCCGAGAACTTAGCAAATTCGAGAAAAGGTCTGGAGATGAATGAGCAACAGCTCCGATCAAAACAAGCCATGATTCGTGCGGAAATCGCACAGCTGTCGCAAGAACGTATGAACTGGAACCAAATCGAGCATGCACAAGGCCCCAATATGCAACGCGTTGAAAGAGAACTTGAGCAAGTTAAAGCACAAGCGATGCAATTAGACCAAGAAATAGATCGATTTAATCAGCAAAATGATCAATTTAACCAACAAGTCTTAAGCTATAACCAGCAAATCGATCAATATAATGCAGGCGTGATACAAGCCAGTCAGCGCTTTCCTGCTCGAGAGTTTCATAAAGGTGTCTTTATGGGCGATCAGATTCAGATTTATCAATTTGATGCCGAAGATGATTTACGCCTTACCCTTGCCCACGAACTCGGACATGCTCTCGGCTTATCTCACCATAATGACCCTGCTGCATTAATGTACCCAATCTTAGGCGCGCAACAATTAGAAAACTTTAAACTGATGCCAGCAGACCAAGGCTTACTATATTATCGTTAGAACACCCTGAGCAAAAAAACCATACAATCTATAAGGATATTATAGGATTCACCAACAATAATTAGCATTTCATGTTATTGTTGATTTGCAATAATTCCCTTATATCAATGACATCTTCCGTGGAGAGCAATGTGAGTTACTACCATATCTTAATTGAAGTGAATGACCACATCAGCACGATTGAACAAACCCGTGATATTGAGCTTTTTGATATTACCGAAATTCAACCTTATCTCCATGCGGTACTTTTACCATTTTTTAATGAGCAATTAATTGAACTCGAAGACGAAAATCTTGAGTTTAAAGATGTCTTGCATTTACAAGTCAAACAAACCCTTTTGCCGATCCGTGACCTCATCGAAGAAGAACAACGCCTGCTTCCGAGTGATACCGATATCACCATTACGGCTTATGAAATTTTTAATAATTATCAATTGAGTCAAGACGTGACCACAGTGATTTTAGATCTGTTAGAAGCGCTAAAATTTGAAGCCTAATATCGATTTTAAACATTAAAAAAGCCCTCAAAATGAGGGCTTTTTTATGGCTCAATTCATCATCGTGATTAGATCGAGAATGAAGATCCACATCCACACGTGGTTGTCGCATTCGGGTTTTGTACCACAAAACGAGAACCCTCTAAACCTTCAATATAGTCGACTGTTGAACCAACTAAATATTGATAACTAAGTGAATCCACCAACATTTTCACGTCTTCATTGATAAATTCAGCATCATCTTCGTTTTGGCTTTCTGCAAAATTAAATCCATATGAGAAACCTGAACAACCACCACCAGTCACATATACACGTAACATGAGGTCTTGATTACCTTCACTGTCACGCAATTGGCGTACTTTATTGGCAGCATTGTCAGTCAGCACAAGTGCTTGAGCATTCATGATGGATTCCTCTGAGTCATTGGGGTGTCTTTAAAAAGAAAAGACCATGTTTCAAGTATAACATACTCAATATATGGTCAGTCTTCACAGTTTAAAGTTAAATCAGAGTATTTTTCTCAAGATTCATTTAAAACTTATTTATAGTTTTCGTCCTGTAATGCACATTCGAAGTTTTTCGGGTCTTGTTTACAGCGGAATTGCCATAATAATTTCATCATTCGCTTGTCGTAGATATCACGTTTAGTCAAATCAATACGCGCTTCACGCATCATTTTTTGATAGCCAGCTTTGTCTGCCGTTGGAACATCCATCCAATATTTAGCTGGGATTTCTGACTTCATTTTGCCTAATATCGTGAATGCACGAGGTAATTGTGTTTTGACCCAATCACGTGATTTTTGCCCATATCCCGCTGGGAATTTATCTGGGCGAATAATGATATTACCCGTCACTTGTAAAATTGGATAATTAACAATTGCACCTTTACTACCTAAACCTTTATGTAACTCCAAGGGTTTAAACACCGCTGCAGGTGCACCAATAATATCCACCTGACCATTGTTAAATTTAGAGCCAAAATTGGTCACGTCAGCACTGACCGCTTGAGCCCCCACCTGTTGCACCATAATTTTCTGCGCTTCATCATAATCAAGCACCGCAATTTTTTTACCTGCTGCTTTAGCGACAGTATTGATACTACGGTCATTCACCAACAGGTAGGCATCACCTACAGGAATCACACCTACCACTTCATATTTACTATTGACCATGCTCTTTGCAAACGTTGGACTCGCAAGGCCTTGCATCACTTTAACCGCAAGTTTCAAATCTGGAATCGCACCAATGGCATCTAAAGAACCAGTAAAATTATTGAATTGGCGACCACGCATACCAGTAACACTGATCCCATCACATTTACCAGCTTTAAAATCTTCTGCAATCACCGCTTCATTTTGACCGACGCGGAGCTCAATGTCTGCGCCCCAGTTTTTTGCCGCCAATTGATAATCTTTCATCAGGGTAAAAACATCACCATTTTTACCGACCAAATCAAATACGCATACCACTTGCTTCGCTTGAGCTACGCCATTTACCGCTATTAATGCAGCAGCAACGCTCAATGCCTTTGTCCATCGTTTCATACTGACTTTCCTTGTTTTTTACTGTTTTTGTTTTTTAACCATTTTTTGAATTTTGGGTCATGCTGAGTTCGATTCAATTGACTCACTGCCCTCGATTTCAATTTAGATTACCTGAATATTTTGCTGACTCAATGGCGAAAATGACCTGTGCATTTGCGAAAAAAAGCCCGGATAAATCCAGGCTTTTTTCTTTAAATATCAGTTTATTCGCCGCTAAGTGAACATTCAAAATTGGCTTTATCGACAGAACAACGTGCCTTTTTCAATACTGACATCATGCCCGCATCATAAATGCCACGTTTCGTCATATCCATACGACCTTCACGCAATAATTTTTGATATTTGGTTTTATCTTCTGCACTTAAGTTAAGTTTATATTTCGCAGGAATACCCGCCTCTAAACGGTTAATCATCGCGATACTCTTCGGTAAGTGTTTCACAAACCAATCACGAGATTTTTGACCAAAGCCTGCTGGGAACTGATCAGGACGAATAATAAAGTCCGCGGTCACTTGTAAAACTGGGAAGTTAAACATCGCACCATTGGTACCTAAACCCTTATAAATCTCTAATGGTTTGTAGGCATACGCAGGCGCACCCACCATATCGACCTGACCATTATTAAACTTCGCCACAAAGTTAGATACATCTGAAACCACAGCTTGAGCGCCGACACGTTGCACCATAATTTTTTGTGCTTCGTCATAGCCTAATACTGCAAACTTTTTACCTGCTGCTTTTTCAATTGAGTCAATTTTTTTGTCTTTGACAAAGATGAATGCTGAACCCAGTGGAGCAATACCCGCCACTTCGTATTTCTTACCACCTAGGTTGCTGACCATTTTTGCAGCATTACGTTGGTCTAATGCAAAGGTAATCGCACGTTGCGCAATTGCATTGCTCGGTGCGCCACCAAGCGCATCAATCGAACCTGCAAATTTATTGTATTGACGAGCACGCATTGCCGTCATAAATACGCCATCACATTTACCCGCTTTAAAGTCATTGTCGGCTACTGCTTCATCTTGACGCGGAATTAAGTTAATTTCAGCACCCCAGCCTTTTGCTGCAAGCGCCCATTCCTGAGCCATTTGGTATGACTCACCTGACTTACCCAGTAAGTCAAATACACAGATATCTACTTTTGCTGCCTGAGCTGAACCAGCAAAGCCAATTGCAGCAAATGTAGCCAATGATAGGAGCGTTTTTTTCATTCTATTTTCCTTTCAAATCTTTTTATGGTTCAGAGGTGTCCTTACACAACGCCGATATTAAGCAAGTTAATTTAAAAAAAATAGAGCATTTACTCCATTTATTTATGTCATTTTGGCACATTCTGTTTTTTTGTGATTAATATCACTTTTTTATTTAAGGCAAAATTATAAATATAATCATCATGTTGTATGCAAAAAAGGCTTTTTGCATTTACAGCCTTTTTATGAAACTTTACAAAGAAATACAGAAAAAAGCTTATTCACCCGCCACTGAACACTCAAAATTGGTTCGCTCAATCGTACAACGTGCTTTTTTCAGTACCGTCATCATGGTGGAGTCGTAGATTCCTTGTTTGGTTAAATCCATCCGTCCTTCACGCAAAATTTTCTGATATTTCAACTGATCATCTTTGCTGAGATTCATCTTATATTTGGCAGGAATTTCAGCTTCCATGCGTTTTACCATGGCAAAACTTTTCGGTAATTGTTTAACGAACCATTGCCGAGAGGGTCCAGCAAAACCATCTGGGAATTTATTGTTACGAATAATCAGGTCTGCCGTGACATTCACCACAGGAAAATTAACCATCGCCCCAGTAGTGCCTAAGCCTTTTGAAATTTCAAGTGGCTTAAAGGCATAAGCCGGCGCAGCCACAATTTCAACTTCGGCCTGATTAAATTTGCGAATAAAATTGGAAATTTCCGACATGACTGGCACAGCGCCGACACGGTCGACCATCTCTTTTTGCGCATAGTCATAATGCAAAATGGCAAATTTTTTACCTTCAGCTTTTTCTAAATTATTGATATTGCCATCACGGACAAAAATATAGGCTGAACCAATTTGCCCAATCCCTGCCACTTCATAACTATCTTTACCTGAATTGGTAATCAGTCGCTTACTGTTCCGCTTATCTAAGACATAGGTAATGGCTTTTTGTGCGATGGTATTGTTCGGTACACCGCCAATGGCATCAATCGAACCAGCAAATTTGTTATACGCACGTGCCCGCATCGAGGTCATATAAAATGCGTCACATTTCCCTTCTTTAAAATCTTTATCGACTTTGGATTCATCTTGATATGAAATCAGTTGAACTTGTGCTCCCCATGCCTTACTGGCTAGAGACCACTCTTCCATTAGCTTATAAGATTCCCCTGCTTTTCCAAGTAAATCGAACACACAGACCTTCTGATTGGCATAGCTTTGTGCAGACATCACACCTGAAAGAAGCGATAAAATTAAAATTCCTTTTCTCATTTCTTATATTCCCAATATGTTTTATTAATCCATTTAAAACAACAACTTGAAATATTTTTTTAATACTAAAGCCCATTCAATACACCTAAATACGTGGAATCTGTCACATTTTTTCAGATGGTTGCGATGCTTTGTTTTTTCTTTTGCAAAGCCATCCATTAGAATAGCCTCACATTCTTCTTGTTTAGTTAGTTCCATGATTCAGTTAGACCAACTTTCCATTCGTCGCGGTGGGCGTGTTTTATTTCAAAAAGCATCTATGCAATTGCATCCAGGCTGGAAAATCGGCTTAACCGGTGTAAATGGTGCGGGTAAATCGACTCTTTTTTCTGCACTTTTAGGTGGAATGGAATCTGATGGTGGTTCATTAACTCGTCCTGCGGTATGGACCGTCGCGCATATGGCGCAAGAAATCAAAGCACTCGATATGAAAGCGATTGATTTCGTTCTATCAGGCGATGAAGAATATTGGGATATACAACATAAACTTGAACATCCAGAGCAATTAGACAATGAAGCGTTGGCACACTTATATGGCCGATTTGATGAAATCCATGGCTATACAGCACCATCCAAAGCCTCACAGCTGATGGCTGGCCTGGGTTTCTTTGAACATCAGTCCCAGCTCAATGTTTCAAGCTTTTCAGGTGGTTGGCGTATGCGTTTAAACCTTGCGCGTACCCTGATGAGCCGTTCTGACCTTTTATTACTCGATGAACCAACCAACCACTTAGACTTAGATGCGATTTTGTGGTTAGAAGATTGGTTAAAAGCTTATGAAGGCACACTGATCTTGATTTCACATGACCGTGATTTCTTAGATGCGGTGACTGATCATATTTTACACATCGAAAATCAAGAGCTGACGCTTTACACCGGTAACTATTCAACCTTTGAACGCACCCGTTCTGAGCGCTTGGCACAACAACAACAAGCCTATGAAAAACAACTCGAAACTCGTGCGCATCTCCAAAAATTTATTGACCGTTTTAAAGCCAAAGCGACTAAAGCTAAGCAGGCTCAAAGCCGTATTAAACAATTAGAACGTATGCAGGAACTTTCTGCCGCGCATGTCGATACGCCATTTACCTTTAGTTTCCGTGAGCCAACCAAAATGAGCTCGCCGCTGTTACAAATGGAACATGTCGATATTGGCTATGGTGACAAACTGATTGCCACCAATGTGAATTTACAGATTACCCCAAACAGTCGCATTGGTTTACTCGGGATGAATGGTGCGGGTAAATCAACCTTAATTAAATCCTTGGTTGGTGACCTTCCCTTATTACAAGGGACGCGCAAAGCCTCGGAACTGTTAAATATTGGCTATTTTGCACAGCATCAAATGGATGCTCTAGATGGCAATGCCAGCCCAATGTTGCAATTATCTCGAATCGCTGACAAAAAAATCAGTGAAGCGGTATTACGTTCATTCTTAGGTAGCTTTGGTTTTAGTGGCGAACGCATGGATACGCCAAGTGAAGGATTTTCAGGCGGTGAACGAGCACGATTGGCTTTAGCTTTGATTGTTTGGCAGCGCCCCAATGTTTTAATTCTAGATGAACCGACCAACCATTTAGACCTTGATATGCGTCATGCGCTAACTATGGCATTACAAGACTTTGAAGGCGCTGTGGTTTTGGTTTCGCATGAACGTCAATTGATTGCCAGTGTTTGTGACGAATTATTATTGGTACATCATGGGAAATGTCGCGAATTTGATGGTGACCTCGTGGCTTATGCCGATTGGCTGCGTCAAGCACGGATCGACATGATGAAAAATAGTCAACAAGCCCCGACTCCCATCAAATCTCAAGTTGAAACTAAACCGACGATTTCCAAAGTCGATAAAGAAGCGCAACGTAAAGAAGCTGCACGTCAGCGTGAATTGACCCGCCCGATTCGTAAAAGTATTGAAAAAAATGAAGCGCAAATCAGCAAAATTCAGCCTCGCTTAAACGAAATCGAGGAATTGTTAGCAGACAGTGCTTTATATGAAGCCAGTCGAAAAGATGACTTACTCAAACTGATGAATGAGCAAACAGAGTTAAAAGCCAAACTCGAATCTGTCGAAGAGCAAATGCTTGAATTAATGATGGAATTAGAAGAAATGGAAAGTAGTTTTGAGGCTTAATTTAAAAAGCAAAACCCTAGATTTGCATTATTAAGAAAACCTAACTTAAGCTCAAAAAATCAATCGCCGTGAAATTTAAATGTTCCACGGCGATTTTTTATTTATACTTCACAATAATAATCACACTATAAATCTAAAAAATATTTAAAAAATCGAATGTTCATATCCAACTGGTTATTGCATCGTTAAGGCATTTCTATTCGGAAAGAATCTAAAAATTCAGCGATAGCTTTTACCCTAACTTTGTAAATGAATTCAAAAAATATACTTCACATCAAACTCATTGCCACAGTTACCCACAAAAGCCATTTTTAAATTCAAATCTTAGTTTTAAATTCATTTTTATTTTTTAAATTCAAAATATCGAACCACCTTTTTGTGGATAAATATTTTTAAATGATGTTATCCACAATTATAAATGACTTTGATGTTGAACACTATTAAATGTGAAAATTCACAAAACTTATCCACATTTGCAAGATGGATGCATTTTATCTCCACTGACTAAATCAATTTAAACTTTTTATTGTTTAAGATAAGGCAGAAGAATGGGCTTTTTTTGCCTTTAAAAAGCGTAATTCTTGTATTTTCCAGGTCTGATCAAAATGCCAGACTTCCTGTATTTGCTGCCGTGTTTCGGCTAAACCAATTAAAATTTTGCACTCAGTTTGGTCACGATTAAACTCATATTCTTCAAATTCTACGTCTGGTTTTTGTGGTTTCCAAACCCCATTTTTCACTGCATGTGCAATACGTTCATAGCGGATATAATTACTTTCGACACGCCCGTCTTGCTCATAAACCACCTTAAAGTGCTCATCTTCGTATTCGGCAAGAACGGTATAATTTCCTGTAAAAAATGCATTTACCCAGATGTCACGAATGTGTTCAAGTTGATTGTCCATCATATATAGACCTCTTATTTTTAGCTGCTAAGTTCAATTTGATTTGAGCTTAGCATCAGAATAAGTCAATTTTATAAAACACAAATTGGCGATTTAATATTCAATGTTATTTAAGATAGCACAAAAAAAAAGCACTCCGAAGAGTGCTTTTTTGAATGATTCTGTAATCAGAATTTAGGCATCAATATCCGCATTTAACGCATTTTCTTCAATGAAAGCACGACGTGGTTCCACATCATCACCCATCAAACAAGAGAACATACGATCAGCTTCAATCGCATCCTGTACCGTTACTTGCAGCATGTTACGGTTCTCAGGATCCATTGTGGTTTCCCAAAGCTGTTCAGCATTCATCTCACCCAAACCTTTATAGCGCTGAATCATCATGCCACGGCGTGAGTCTTGTAGGATGTTTTGCCAAACCTGATGGAAGCTATTTACTGGAATTTTGCGCTCACCTTTTTGTAGGTAAGCACCTTCTTCCAATAAGGTGAACCAACTCTTCGAATTTTTGAGTAAACGTGCATATTCACCTGAACCCAATAGACCTGAATCTAACAAGTATTGGTGCGGTAAGTTATGAACATAGATGGTAATACGCGGGAAATAGGTCGCTGACTTATTGCCTTCGGTATCTTCATGCTCAAACGTTTCTAAGCTTAATTCAGGACGTAAACTTGGCTGAGTTTTCTCAATATTGGCACGTAGTTGCTCACCCCAAGTCTGTACATAGTCTTGGTTATTTGCTTGATCTAACTTAAAGCCTTCTACTGCCAATAAACCATCCAACACACTTGCAGGATAACGCACAGTCAGACGATGCAAGCTCTTTTGAGAGGTTTGATAATCCGCAATCACACCCGCTAAAGCTTCACCACGAATGGCAGGTGCTTCTGCACTGATGTGCAATTCAAGCTCATCAATTGCATTTGAAATCAGGTAAGTCTCAAGCGCATCATTATCCTTAATGTACTGTTCTTGCTTGCCTTTTTTCAGCTTGTACAACGGTGGCTGTGCAATATAAATATAACCACGTTCCACAAGTTCTGGCATTTGACGGAAGAAGAAGGTCAACAATAGCGTACGAATGTGCGAACCATCGACGTCAGCATCGGTCATGATGATGATTTTGTGATAACGCAGTTTATCTGGGTTGTACTCCTCACGGCCAATACCACAGCCTAAAGCAGTAATCAACGTTCCCACTTCTTGAGAAGAAATCATCTTGTCAAAACGTGCACGTTCCACGTTGAGGATTTTACCTTTCAGCGGCAAAATCGCTTGCATCTTACGGTTACGGCCTTGTTTTGCAGAACCGCCCGCAGAGTCACCTTCGACTAAGTAAAGTTCAGACAATGCAGGATCTTTTTCCTGACAATCGGCCAATTTACCTGGCAGGCCTGCAATATCCAGCGCACTCTTACGACGTGTCATTTCACGTGCTTTACGTGCTGCATCACGCGCACGTGCTGCATCAATAATCTTGCCTGCAATCGATTTAGCGGCTTGTGGGTTCTCTAAAAGATATTCAGCAAATGATTTATTCATCGCTTGCTCAACCGCAGTTTTCACTTCACTCGACACCAATTTTTCTTTGGTTTGCGAAGAGAATTTTGGATCAGGCACTTTCACCGAAACAATCGCAGTTAAACCTTCACGTGCATCATCACCAGAAACCGCCACTTTCTCTTTTTTGAGTAAGTTTTCGCTTTCCATGTAGCTGTTTAAGCCACGGGTTAATGCAGCACGGAAACCCGCTAAATGCGTACCGCCATCTTTTTGTGGAATGTTGTTGGTAAAGCAACGAACATTTTCCTGATAAGAATCGTTCCACTGCAATGCAACTTCTACACCAATGCCATTATCCGCTTGAGTGGTAAAATGGAAGATATCATTCAGATGAGTTTTGCCTTGGTTGATATATTTCACAAACTCAGACAAACCACCTTCATAGTCATAAACGTGCTCTAAATTGATACGTTCGTCACGTAGCACAATTCGCACACCTGCATTCAGGAACGATAATTCACGTAAACGACGTGCCAAAATATCGACATTAAAAATCGTTTGACTGAAGGTTTCAGCACTTGGCCAGAAACGTACACGTGTACCGGTACGATCTGTCTCACCCACCACTTTTAATGGATACACGGAATCACCGTGTTTATATTCTTGCTGGTGGATTTGACCTGCACGATGAATGGTTAATTCGAGCTTGCTTGAAAGCGCATTCACCACGGATACACCTACACCGTGTAGACCGCCTGAAACTTTATAGCTGTTATCGTCAAATTTACCGCCCGCATGCAGAATCGTCAAAATCACTTCTGCAGCAGAAACACCTTCTTCTGGGTGAATGTCGGTAGGAATACCACGACCGTTATCCGATACGCTTACAGATTCATCTTCATGAATGGTTACATTGATCTCGTCACAATGACCTGCCAACGCTTCATCAATTGAGTTATCGACAACTTCAAACACCATGTGGTGTAGGCCAGTACCATCGTCAGTATCACCAATATACATGCCCGGACGCTTACGTACAGCGTCTAGACCACGTAATACTTTGATGCTAGAGGAATCATAAGCTTTTTCTATGGTTTGTTCTGTTTGAGAAGCAGCTTGATCTTCTGAACTCATGGTTTCTCCCTAGTGAAAAATAGGTCTATCCAAAGGTGGTATTTCATTGCACAACAGCCTGCACCGTACCATTTTCAACTTTGAATAATTGATAAGAAATAGATAAATCATGTAAGTGTTTTTGCACTGAATCATGGTCTAAAGTGGTAATAAAAACTTGACTACCAAGATGGCTTAAACGCTCAATTAAACGCTGTTGTGCGGTTAAATCTAATTCTGCTGTCAGATCATCTAATAATACCACAGTTTCCTTATTACAAGCATGTAGCATTGCAATCTGTGACAGTTTTAACGCCATGATCAATAACTTTTTTTGCCCACGAGAGAGCACAACATCTGCATCCCCCATAGCGGTTTTTAACCTTAAATCTGCACGGTGCGGACCATACTCAGTATAGCCACGTTCGCAGTCTTTAAAGTGCTGATTGGTCAGATCATTCAACAGCCCTGTTTCGGCATGAAAGCCTGCACTATATTCCAACGTCACTGTTAAATGCGGCAATAAGGCTTGGAGATCTTGTTGGAAATATCGAGTCCACTGTTCCACCACATTACTGCGCAGACTATGTAATATCTCACCATAATCACTGAGCATTTTGTTCCACGGTTCTAAGTCAGACAGACTCAAATGACGTCGTGATTTCAGCAAACTATTCCGCTGTTTTAATGCCCGTGCATAATATTGCCATGCATGGTAAAACTCCGGTTCCACGTGGAACATCAACCAATCTAAAAGTTGACGTCGTGGCTTCGCACCATGATCAATAATATCGGTACTTTGTGGATCGATGAGTTGTAGCGGTAAAATCTTGGCCAACTGCCCTTGTGTCCCCACAAGGTCGCCATTGATTTTTATCACTTGCTCGCCCGACTGCATTTTTTGCATACCAATGCGGTCTGTTGCAGACTGCGCAAAGACGACAGCGTCAGGGCTGTTATTTTGAATATAATTTTTCGGAATATGGGTTCGAAAAGAACGTCCTGTTGCCAGCAAATGTACTGCTTCTAATACAGAAGTTTTGCCTGAACCATTTTGCCCATAAAAGACATTAAACGGTTGCAACCCAGAGAGTGCAACCGTCTTTAAATTTCGAACACGTTCTACATGTAAACGCGTGATATGCATAATAATTGAGACGTCAGTCCGAATTAAACACGCATTGGCATCACAACATAGGTTTGATCTTGTTGTTGTGGATCTTGTACCAATACAGATTGGTTGGCTTCTGTCATGGTCATTGCAACATCATCACCATCCAATACATTCAGAACTTCCAATAAGTACTGTGCATTGAATGACATTTCCATCGGTGCATCAGCATATTGAATTGCGAGATCTTCGATAGCTTCATCTTGCTCAGGGTTATTGGCACGAAGTTGTAAAGTGTCCGCATCAAACTTCAAGAATACGCCGCGCAATTTTTCATTACTTAAAATCGCCACACGTTGTAGTGATTGTTTAAATACATCATGTGCAATGCGCACATTTTTATCACCACCACGTGGAATCACACGGCGGTAGTCAGGGAATTTACCATCGATCAATTTTGTGGTGAAACGTACGGTAATATCACCCTGCTCTTTATCACGGCTGGCAATGGTAATCGTTACATTTAATAATTCACGACCAATTAACAACGATAATTGCTCGTCTTCAACACTCAATAGACGCTGCAATTCACCTACAGCTTTACGTGGAACAATCGCTTGCATTGCTTGTGTCGCATTCGAGCTTGCCACTGTTTCACACATCGCTAAACGGTGACCATCGGTCGTTACTGCACGCAATTGATTTTCATCAATTTCAAGCAAAGTACCCGTCAAATAAAAACGCACATCTTGAACCGCCATGGCAAAAGACGTTTTTTCAAATAAACGCTTTAACTCACGTTGAGTCACACCGACTTGAGTGCCTTGAGTATTTTCAGTGGTTAATAATGGATAGTCTTCTGCAGGCAAAGTACCCAATACAAAACGACTGTTGCCCGATTTTAAAATACAACGTTGATCTTCAGTAATTTGCAAATCAATCAATGCCGCTGACGGTAATGATTTACAGATATCCATCAATTTACGTGCAGGAACAGTCGTCACTCCTGCTTGTAAACATGCACCTTCAGTAAGTGGTGTGCTTGCAACCAGTTCCACTTCAAGATCTGAACCGGTAATGGTCAAAGCTTGCTCAGTTACCTGTACTTTTACATTGGATAAAATATTTAAGGTATGGCGACGTTCAACCGCTCCTACGACATGTGATAGAACATTCAGTAAGCTTTCTTTCGCGATTTTTAAACGCACGATACATTCCTCTAAAAACTGAAGATAGACAAAATAAATTAATTTTTTAGCAGTGTACTATGCGGCAGAATATACCGCATTGCAAGAACAGAATTTGAACGAAAAGACTTAACTTTGCAGCAGACGTTGCAAGTTTTTATAGTCCTCATTGAAGATTGGATCTTCTTCACGCAGGCTTTGTACTTTTTCACAGGCATGCATCACAGTACTGTGGTCACGATTACCAAAAGCCATACCAATTTCAGGGAAACTATCCCCTGTCAGTTCACGTGCTAGCCCCATAGCCAACTGACGTGGACGTGCATAAATACGTGTACGTTTTGGACCAACCAATTCTTTCAATGGAATACGGAAATATTCACTCACCACACGCTGAATATTTTCCGTGCTGATGGTGCGCGCACGAATTGCCAACACATCTTTTAACGATTCACGCACCACATCTAGATCGATTGGGGTGCCTTTAAAACGAGAAATGGCTACGACTTTATTCAGCGCACCTTCTAGTTCACGGACATTAGCAACCACTTGTTGAGCAATAAACAGCGCACAATTCCGTGGAAGTTCCACCCCATTGCTTTCCGCTTTTTTCAGTAAAATTTCAATACGGGTTTCAATATCAGGCGGTTCAACACCCACCGATAAGCCCCATGAAAAACGTGAAACCAAACGTGGATCTAGCTCAGTCAGTTCTTTTGGATAACGATCTGAGGTTAAAATGATTTGTTTAGATTCATCCAATAACGCGTTGAAGGTATAGAAAAACTCAACTAAGCTGGCCTCTTTACCCGCCAACAAATGAATATCATCCACCAATAACAAATCTAGCGAACGACAGTTTTTCTTGAATTCTTCGACCTTACCTTGCTGTAGCGAGCTCACAAAGTCTTGTACAAAACTTTCAGCCGTCATGTACATCACACGTGCATTCGGCTTCGCTTGCAATAATGCATTACCTACGGCTTGCATTAAATGGGTTTTACCTAAACCAGTCGGTCCATATAAAAATAACGGGTTATGCTGCGAAGCACCGGGCTGCGTCAAGACTTTACGACAGGTTTCTGCCGCCATCTGATTGGAACGGCCTTCAACAAACAAGGAAAAGGTAAATAATGGGTTAAGCTGACGCTTACGGTTATTTTTTGAAGACGTCTCTTCTTTTTCTTTTTTAGGACGAGTCGGTGCCGATACTTGTGGTGTTGACTCTAATGCTGCGGTGGTTGTTGCTGGTTGTTCAGCTGCAGATAAAATTGCACCAGGCCGTGAATCGACCAAAATCTCAACTTTACGTACCCGACCTTCAGACAACTGTTCCGCTAAAATTGAAATCAGTTCTAAATGGTGCTCTTGAATATAGCGTGTCCAATACGGATTCGGTGCGTAGAGTTTTAGACTATCACCTGCATCTTCTGCCACCAGTGGGCGTATCCACATTGTATAGACATTTCCTGAAAGCTCTTGTCGCAAGCGAGTTAAGCAGTCTGTCCAAAGCATGTGAAACCCCTATTTCAGTCCATTGTACGTAAAAAAATAATTCAACCCCGCCTAAGCGGGCAGCCATTCTAACCATCTTATCCACATCTGTCATGAACAAATCAGTCGAAATCGATCAAAAAAACGCAAATTGAGTTTAAATTTAAATTTAAATCACGTGTGGATAAGTTTATCCGCAAGCTGTGGATAAATTGTAGCACAAAGTTATCCACAAACTATCAAAATTATAAAAACATCGTTATCCACAATGTAATTATTTGTTTTTTAAATCTAAAAATACGTTTTCCACAGAAAATATCAACACTAATAGTAATAAATTTAAATTTTAAAATTTGAATTTATTTATAAGGTCGACCCATTCTGGGGATAACTTGATGGTTGGTTTAAATTCAAATTTAAATTCATAAAAACCAATTCACAAATTTGAGATTGTGGATAAATCTGTGAGTAAACTTGAAGATAACTTGAATAATTAATATATACAATGATTTAGTTTGTGAATATTTTAATTTAAAACTTTCTGACTGATTTCTAATCCTTATATTATCTTGATATATCACAGCCTAGATTTTGAAAGAAAGCGTGTTTTTCATTGACAGCTCAAGCAATGAGCACTAAAATCGCGAACCTTTACTGAAAGATCATTTGTGGAGTTTCGATATGAAACGTACTTTCCAACCTTCTGAGTTGAAACGTAAACGCGTTCATGGTTTCCGTGCTCGCATGGCTACTAAAGCTGGCCGTCAAGTATTAGCGCGTCGTCGTGCAAAAGGTCGTCACAGCTTAACTGTTTAATTTCAGTTAAGACTGTCAAGACTTGGGTGTTATGACAACACTTTACGGCTTTAGCACAGATGTGCGAATACACTGTGCTGCCGATTATAAAAGTGTGTTCGATGGTGCGCTTTTTAAAGTGCATCAACCCCATTTCTTATTTCTAGCAAAAATCTCCGAACAGCCGAATAGCCGTTTGGGTATTGTTGTTGCTAAGAAAAAAGTGCGCCGCGCACATGAAAGAAATCGAGTAAAACGACTTGCACGCGAAAGTTTTCGCCTGCATCAACAGCAGTCTAATGTATTAGATATTGTCGTTATGCCAAAAATGGGCATAGAGGCGGTACCGAATGCAGAGTTGCATCAGCAATTACAATTTGCTTGGCAAAAATTGCAGCGCCTTGCAAATAAGCATAAAAAAATAGCTACCTCCCCACAAGCGTAGAGATGACCAATGGTTCGTTTACTGCATTGGCTCATTCGTTTCTATCAGATTGCGATTAGTCCTTTATTGGGACCACGCTGTCGTTATATTCCAACATGTTCTCAATATTCTTTGGAAGCAGTCCATCAACATGGTGCTGTACGTGGAGTGTGTCTAGCTGTTCAGCGTATTTGCCGTTGTCATCCTTGGGGCGGTTCAGGCTATGATCCTGTTCCATCAAAAGCAATTCGTTTTATTTCATTTCAGCAAATAGATTCTCAAACGCTTCACGTTGCTGTACCCTTTCGTGAACGTTTATTGAACCAAAATCACTCTAACCACTTGGGGTAATACCTATGCAACAATGGGCCAGGATTGCAATTCTAGGGGCCATGTTTGTTGTCGCATATTTGCTCATTTTGGCTTGGCAGAAAGATTATGGAAATGCGGAACAAAAACCTCAGCAAAATGCTGCGGTGGTAACGCATGAAGTATCTGCCGATTTACCAAATGGCCAGACAGCTACGGCTGCTACTGATGTGCCGCAAGCAAATAATGCTGCTACACAACAAACAACAGATGCCACTGCACCTGTTAGTCAACAGTTAATTTCAGTACAAACTGACCTTTACCATCTTTGGATTAATCCAAAGGGTGGCGATATTGTTCGTATTGAATTACTCAATCATGACAAAAATAAAGACAGCGATGAACCGTTTGTAATGCTTGAAAGCGATGCAAAACGGACTTATGTTGCTCAGTCTGGCTTAATTGGTCTTAATGGCCCTGACAGCAATCCGAAAGGACGTCCGACCTATGAGATTGAAAAATCTTCATATACGTTAAATGACGCAAAAGCTGTGAAGGGTAAAGATGGCCAAACAGCAAAAGTTTTGTCAGTACCAATGGTTTATAAAACAGCAGATGGTGTAGAGGTTATTAAAACCTTTAACTTCACTGAAGGTGAATACCCTGTTGTCGTGAATCATAAAATCGTGAACCGCAGTGCTCAGAACTGGCAAGGTCAGATGTTTGGTCAGCTTAAACGCGACAACTCTGAAGATCCAGGTAAATCTGATCAAGGTATTTTCACTTTAGGTACATTCCTTGGTGGTGCATGGGGTTCGCCTGAAGAACATTACAACAAACTTAAATTTGCCAACTTCAATGAAGAAAAATTGAATGTTGAAGCAACTGGCGGTTGGGTTGCAATGGTTCAGCATTACTTCGTGAGTGCGTGGATTCCTGGACAGATCAAATTAACGCAAGCCAATGGTCAACCGTATGCTGCGAAACTTGAGTCACGTAAATCTACCGATGATATGAACATTATTCAGTTCACATCGCCTGCAATCAATGTTCCTGCAGGAACTGTGGCAGAAGTAGATGCAACGTTCTATTCAGGTCCAAAAATCCAATCTGAATTAAAAGAATTGGCGGTTGGTTTAAACCAAACTGTAGACTACGGTTGGTTATGGCCTATTGCGAAATTATTGTTTGTCGGTCTTGAGTTTTTCCACGGTTTAGTGGGTAACTGGGGTTGGTCAATTATTCTATTGACCATTCTGGTGAAACTGATCTTATGGCCATTGTCGTCGAAGAGCTACCGCTCTATGGCGAAAATGCGTGTGATTGCACCTGAAATGCAACGCATGAAAGAAGAGTTCGGTGAAGACCGTATGCGCTTCTCGCAAGAAATGATGGCATTGTATAAACGTGAGCAAGTGAACCCACTATCAGGTTGCTTGCCGTTATTGCTCCAAATGCCGATCTTCCTTGCTTTGTACTGGGTATTGATGGAGTCTGTTGAACTACGTCATGCGCCATGGTTAGGTTGGATTCAAGATTTATCTGCGATGGATCCATGGTTTATTTTGCCGCTATTAATGGGCTTGACCATGTTCATTCAGCAAAGTTTGAACCCACAACCGGCTGATCCAATGCAGGCGAAAGTCTTCAAAATCATGCCAGTGATCTTTACGGTATTTATGTTGTTCTTCCCTGCGGGTCTTGTGCTTTACTGGATCTGTAACAACAGTATTACTATTCTTCAACAAGGTTTGATTAACAAATCAGTTGAAAAAGACCGTTTAAAACGTGAAGCGGCTGACTCAGCAAACTAAGCATTGCTGATGGGCTGAATAAATCCGCTTAAGATGGTAATCTTAGGCGGATTTTTCTTTATCTGTCGTTTGAAAATTTTTAGGTGAATTTTATGTTAAACCGAACCACCATCGCAGCAATAGCCACACCACCGGGTCGTGGTGGTGTCGGCGTGATTCGCCTGTCTGGTCCCAAATCATATGCCATTGCAGAAGCATTAACGCAGCAATCCCTACCACAAGCACGTTTTGCTGGTTTCCGTAAGTTTTATGATGCATCGAATGAAATCATGGATGAAGGTTTGGTGATTTGCTTTCCAAATCCGCACTCTTTTACGGGTGAAGATGTGGTGGAGCTTCAAGGTCATGGCGGCCCCGTTATTCAAAATGCATTATTGGCACGGTTACTTGAATTGGGTGCTGTTGCTGCAAAAGCGGGCGAATTTTCAATGCGCGCCTTTGAAAATGGCAAAATGGACTTGGTGCAAGCCGAGGCGATTGCCGACCTGATTGATGCCACCTCACAAGCTGCTGCACGTTCTGCGGTACGTTCATTACAAGGTGCCTTTTCGAGCAAGGTCAATACGGTGTTAGAAAAACTTATCCATTTGCGTTTGCATGTGGAAGCAGCGATTGATTTTCCTGAAGAAGAAATCGACTTTTTGGCGGATGGTAAGATTTTGGGTTTATTGGATGACGTGGCAAGCTCGGTCCATGCTGTACAGCAGTCTGCTCGTCAAGGTCAGTTACTGCGTGAAGGTCTACAAGTGGTGATTGCCGGTAAACCCAATGCAGGTAAGTCTTCTCTACTTAATGCTTTGGCAGGTGTTGAACGTGCGATTGTGACGGATATTGCCGGTACGACACGAGATGTTTTACATGAAAAAATCAGCCTCAATGGTTTGCCGATTACTTTGACCGATACCGCTGGTTTACGTGAAACCGGTGATATCGTCGAAAAAGAAGGGATTCGCCGTGCAATTAAAGAAATTGAGCAAGCTGACTTGTTACTTTTGGTCTATGACTTAAGTCAAGGCGAAGATCCATTGCAATTGGCCCAAGCGTACTTCGCGGATCATATTGAACCGAAGCGTTTGATGCTGATTGGTAATAAATGTGATTTGACGGGATCTACCGCAGAAATTACTGATTTAAACGGTTTTCGACATATTCGCGTTTCGGCTAAACAAGAAACTGGCGTTCAAGCGCTTATTGATGCGATTACAGCGCATGCAGGCTTTCAACCAGAAGAAGATACCTTTATTGCTCGAACACGCCATTTAGACGCAATGAAGCGCACTCAGCGCTATCTTGCAGAAGCACGTGAGCAATTGGTGGTTTATCATGCGGGTGAGTTGGTGGCTGAGTCTCTACGCTTGGCGCAAAATGCCTTAGGTGAAATTACGGGCGATTTCAGTGCAGATGATCTACTCGGTAAGATTTTTGGATCGTTCTGTATCGGAAAGTAATAAAACGATTGAGCTCCTCATTTCACCTATGGATAGATCCATCCAAAGCACGATGTTCGAAAACATCGTGCTTTTTTGCATCGCTTTAGTGTGGGTTTGAGCCAAAAATGATTTTAATGATCGTTCTCAGCACATCTTTTATTTTCATCCCATAAAAAGGATTGATTGCTGCTCTTTTCGATACAGCCTCAACTTTGACTTTGAGTGTTGCATAGTCTGGAAATTGTTGCTGTTGCGAGGATTTTTCGACCGCTGACAAAATATCAATTAAAAATGCACGATTAATTTTTGAACTTAATGGAATGGATTGATACCACTGTTTTTCAAAGCGACGATCTAAAAAGATATCGGGAATTTCGGGGCTAGTGGCATAAAACATGGCTTTGGTGCGCATACATTTACTGCATTGACCACAATTTTTTGGTCGAGCCCTATAGTCCACACAGATCGACAGGGTTTGTAAATCTAAGTCAGATTGGCTTAAAAATGCGGTTTTTTGTGATCGCGTCACATCATCGTCGAGGGTGATTAAGACCCCAGATCGGTTCTTCATCAATCGGTTGGATGCCGTATTTGAGCCATAGGGATGAACGAATAATTGTTGATCTAAACGGTAATCGGCTGAAATTCGATATTGCTGGTAATGTTCAAAAATCGAAGCGCAGGAAAACAGCGAAAAGATATGTGTGACATGCGAACCTTTAGGGTTACAGCCATATTTACTGTACAGCGTGTAAGCATCGGTTTTTACCACGCGACTTTGCTTAAAAACTTGGCTTCTAAAGTCATGGGTCTGATCCATTAAGGCCTGAAATTTTTCATGGTCATCAAATTTATAATCCATTCCATGCACAGTGAGACAATCAGAGTCTTGCCCATTTTCAAGAAAAGCTTTGTATGTACTATATGTGGAGTCAATCCCACCGCTAAAAAAGCTTAAATTTTGAGTGGTTTGGTTTGCCGGTGGTGTTTGGATAATCGATGCAGCACTGAGCATGACTGGTTGATATAAATCAGGTAACCAAGCGGCCCAGACCGTTGAAACCTCACGTGCGGAGTGGAGGGTTTGTATTGAAATAGGTCCTTCTACATGCAGCGGGATGCCAAGGCGCATAGCAATGGGTAAAAAGCCCCAAACGATAAAATCATAGGTTTCTAATTGCGGTAAGGATTCAAACGGTAAACTATATTGAATATTCCCGTATTCGCTGCTGGCGATGATTTGATTTTCTGCAGTGTTAATTTGACATTGAATTTTTAGCATTTTTTAAATTTTTGAATCACATCACACAAGATCTTAATTTAATTTGATTGATTTTTATAGGGTTTCTTAATTGTTTTTGGGTTTAAGAAGCACCCAATACAAGATGCTTCTTGAATAAGTTCAGTGGTTAATTGGTGTTCAGACTACGGTGCCAAAGCAATAAGCAGATACACAATAAACCTACGCCAATACAAAAACCTAAAACACCGACCATCAAGCCAAAATGATCAGATAAATAACCAGCCGCAATAATTGGAATAATGGTGCCTAGATATCCGATAAACAAATAGGTCGAGATCACCGCAGCACGGTTTTGATTGTTGGTCATTTGATGAACTAAGCCAAATGCGCCTAAAAGCCCCAGACCATGCCCGACACCGACTAAAACATCGCTAACAAAAAACAATGCGCTCCAATGTTGGGTCATACATAGCGCAAGGAGCGCATAGCTCAGTATTAACACTATTAAGCCGGCATTGACACATTTTGCAGAAGGAATCGATTTCGCCATAAATTGCACGACAGCGGAAACCAGCAAGATACTTGCAATGGCACTACCACTGACCAAAGGGCCATGCCATGGGATCGCATCTTTGACGAAAGAGGGTGCGAGTGATGCAAATAAGCTAAAAGAGCCAAAGGCACAAAAGGCAGTCAGTCCGGCGATATAAAATCGTGAATGATCACGCTTTTCAGGCAATTCCAAATGTGGTGCCACTGAAAAAGGCTGTGGCTCAAAGTTCGGTGTGCGAATAAAAAACAACCCAATTAGACATGCCAAACCCCCAAAGATCACAGGGATATAAGGGGTGACTAAAGGCTGTTCCGAAAATTGGGCAATCACCCCACCAATAAACGGGCCAAGACCAAAACCAATCACGGTAATGATTGAACTCAGCTGCGGTGCATTATTTTTATGCTGTTCAGGAATGGTATAGACCAAGCCAAGCATGGCTGAGGTGCTAATTAAACCCGAGGCAATCCCGATAATAAAGCGCCCGATAGATAACCACAGTGCATTACTGGCAAACACTGATAAGCTTAAACCTAAGATGATGCACGCCATACCGATTTGCAGGGTTCTTAAAAAACCAAAACTGTTACTGGTATGACCTAAAAACAGCAAAGTCGCTAGGCAACCAAACATGTAGGCAACAAAGATATAGGTGATATGACTCGGCAGCAGTCCCCAAAGTTGTTGATAAATGGGATACAGAGGACTAGCTAGCGCTGTACCAATAGTGCCCATACAGAGTGCAAGGCTCACCATGATAAATGGTCGCCAAGAGGGAGATGTGGTCATTTTAAAGTCGCAGAGGTACAGCCAATAGAGTCAATATTGTGCTGCATGAGGAAGAAGGAAATATGGCCTCAGTTTAATGCCGATTGTTTTCCATGGTCAAATCGCAGTTGTAACTTTATCCATAGCGTTTAAGCAGTTTTACAAATTCTTCCAGTTCTGCTTCATTGATTTCAACATCTTGAGGCAATACATGATGGCGTAAATGTGCTTCGATTAATTCATTCATTAATCCATTTACAGCACCTTTGATGGCCGCAACTTGTTGTAAAACCTCGATACACCCTGCTTCGGGTTGCTGTAAAGCCAGTTCAACCGCATTGACCTGACCTTGTAGACGTTTAACCCGATTTAAAATCTTTTTGTCCTGATGTAAATGACTCAACACTTTCTCCCGAAAATAAATATACTATGGGGGAGTATATTTAAACATAGAACCTAATGAAAACTTCCCCATCCATCCGAATTCATCATCACCAATTTGATGAAGGTAATCCACTCGCACAAAAACGGATCTTAATTGCCACCATTTTAACGGCAGTCATGATGTTGTTAGAAGTCATTGGCGGATGGATTTTTAATTCGATGGCATTATTGGCAGATGGCTGGCATATGAGTTCACATATGTTGGCATTAGGCTTGGCCTATTTTGCCTATCGTGCGGCACGCCACTATGCCCAAGATGCTCGTTTTAGTTTTGGGACTTGGAAAATTGAAATTTTAGCGGGCTATAGCAGCGCGATATTATTGATGGTCGTTGCTGCATTTATGGCCTTTCATTCGGTGGAACGCTTATTCAACCCGGTTCAAATTCATTATAACGAAGCAATCCCTATTGCGATTTTAGGTCTGGTGGTGAACTTGATCTGTGCTTGGTTATTGCATGATGACCATCACCATCACCATCACCATCACCATCACCATCATGAGCATAGCCATGAGGAGCAGCATGATCATCATCACGACCTCAATCAGAAAGCAGCCTTCATGCATGTGGTTGCAGATGCGGTGACTTCGGTGTTGGCCATTGTGGCTTTATTTGCCGGAAAATGGTTGGGTTGGGGATTTTTAGATGCGCTATTGGGGATTGTTGGTGCGGTACTTGTTGGTAAGTGGGCCATTGGGCTGATGAAAGAAACTGGACAAACATTACTGGATGCGGAAATGGATCACCCTGTCATTGATGAGATTCGAGAGATTTTAATGCAATTACCTGTCGACGTCGATGTAACTGATTTACATGTATGGAAAGTGGGTAAAGGTCAGTTTTCATGTATTGTGACTTTAGAAACAAGTCAGGCATTGAGTGCAGATGAAGTGCGTCAAGCGCTGTCGATTCATGAAGAAATTGTACATGTGTCTGTTGAAATTAATTCACCTGATGCAGCTTAATATGTTCCACGTGAAACGGCATGTAGCTATTGCGTAATGAACTGAAAAATGCCCAAGACTTTCACGTGTTAAGGCTTAGAATGCTGAATCAATTAAATGTTGAAGTTGTTCGGTCTATGTTGAAAAAAATATGTGCGTTGGCGTTGAGTACCACCCTTTCGACTTTTGCTTTGGCAGATGCGGCACAGGTTCAAAAGCTCTTGGTAGAAAAGCACCCCAGTTTAAAAATTGAAAATATTCAAAGTACCGAAATGCCGGGCATATATAGCGGTTTTGTTGAAGATCAAGTTTTGTATTTGAGTGAAAATGCGGATTATGTGATTGCAGGATCTATGATCCGTTTAAAAGATCAAAAAAATCTGACCAAACAATTGATCCTCGATCAGCAGAAAACTGAGTGGAATAAACTTCCATTACAAGATGCGATTAAAACAGTCAGGGGGAATGGGAAGCGCCAAATCGCGATCTTTTCTGACCCAAATTGCCCATATTGTAAGAAGCTTGAAGTAGAACTGGCAAAACTCAATGATGTGACCATTTATACTTTTGTCACAGCGATAAAACCGCAGTCGTTGGCGCCATCGAAGCAAATTTTTTGTGATTCAAACCCTGCTATGGCCTGGAATAATTTAATCAATAAGGGAGTTCAACCGAAGTCAGCGAAAAGCTGTGCAAACCCCATTGATCGAAATTTAAAATTAGCTAAAAGCTTAAAACTAAGTGGTACACCGGGAATCGTATTTGCCAACGGTTCGATCTTAACCGGTGCCTACCCCGCTGCTGAATTAGAATCGATGTTAAAAGAGATCAAATAATTTCAAGCTGTACGATGAATAAAGTACAATTAAAAAAATACCCGTCTATAGGCGGGTATTTTAATGGCGTTATAAAAAATTAGACGCGGGTTTTTTTCGTTACAAGGTTATAGATAAACAACACGATGATCGCACCAATGACGGAAGCGATAAATCCTGCAGCAGAATTTTCTCCATACAGACCTAATAAACGTCCGCCATAGGTTGCAAGTAAGGAACCTGCTATCCCGAGAATGGTGGTCATGATGAAACCGGCTTTGTCATCTCCAGGATGGATCGCACGTGCAATTAAACCAGCAATAAAACCAACAACAATCGCAACAATGAGTGACCACATAGTAACTCTCCTTTTGTTATCATGTATTTGTTTTTTACGACATGTTCAATCTTTATCTTTAATCAAAACTGCGCTGAGCTATAGCCTAAACATGCAAAAAACTGTTGTTTTTTTGTTCAAAACAAACCAAAAAATAAAAAAAAGTGGCCTTTGGCCACTCTTAAGTATCTGATCTTGCTTAGAGACCAATTTCCCCAATAAATGGAATGTGACGATATTTTTGATCATAGTCCAGACCATAGCCTACGATAAATTTATCTTCGACTTCAAAACCTAAAAATTTCACTTCGAGTTCAATCTCACGACGTGAAGGCTTGCTAACCAAAGTACAAAGCTCGATTGAGTTTGGATTACGCGTCTGTAAAATTTCTAGGACTTTGCTTAAGGTATTACCTGAGTCGATAATATCTTCAACCACCAAGACATCTTTATCTTTAATGTCACCGTCTAAATCTTTTAAGATTTTTACATCACGAGTAGATACGGTCCCACCGCCATAACTTGAAACGGTCATGAAGTCGAGTTCATGCGGTTTTGAAATTGCGCGGCAAAGGTCAGCCATAAAAATAACAGAACCGCGTAAAAGACCGATTAACACCAACTCTTTGTCGCTGTTAGCATAGTGTGCATCAATTTTTGCGCCAAGCTCTTTCACTTTAGCTTGAATTTCTTCAGTGGAAATCAGTACGCTCATTTGAACAGACATGGGTAGATACCTAAAAAAGCAAATCAAAAAATAAAAAAGGTGTTGACTTGCAACACCTCTAAAGATGAACCAATTTTAATACATCTGGCGCGCAGATGCATCTTTTTTGCCGTTGAAAATGTAATCAGTTTTTCTTGGAAGTGCTGTCACGCTTGAGTAAGCACAGACAAGCGACGGCAATCAGTCCAATTTTCAACGCTGTTTTTCGTCTCGGTCGAGCCGTTTTATGCTTTGACATACGCACATTGTCCAAACACATAGGTGGCATGGATATTACGATCATCACCCATCAGCATCAGGGCAAATAAAGCATCTTCCAGATTTTTGGCACGTTGTTGACGTAGGGCTTGTAAAGCCGTGGCTTTTAAATCGAGCACCACAAAATCTGCTTCTTTGCCCAAATCAAAGTTTCCAAGTTTGTCCTCTAGGTCTAAGGCTTTTGCTCCCCCTAACGTGGCATGGTACAGCGCTTCAAATGCGGACAGTTTATCACCTTGAAGTTGTTGAACTTTGTAGGCCTCATTGATGGTTTGCAGTTGGTTAAATGAAGTGCCTGCACCAATGTCTGTGCCTAAGCCGACTTTCACCTGTTTTTCCCATGTTGTCTTTAATGGAAATAAACCACTGCCTAAGAACAAATTTGAGGTTGGACAAAACGCAATGGCAGAGTTGGTCTGATGCATACAGTCCCATTCGGCATCTTCCAAATGCACGCAGTGCGCAAACACGGAACGTGATCCGGTCAGACCATAATGATGATAAACGTCCAAATAGCCGTTTTGCTCAGGGAATAATGATTTGACCCACGCAATTTCATTTTTATTTTCACTCAAATGTGTATGCACATAAACATCGGGATACTCGGCTTTTAGCTCCCCTGCCCGTGCTAATTGTTCAGGCGTTGAGGTTGGGGCAAAACGAGGCGTGATGGCATACAGGTTACGCCCCTTACCATGCCATTTTTCGATGAGTGCTTTGGAGTCGTTATAGCCACTCTCAGCTGTGTCACATAATGCTTCAGGGGCATGTCGATCCATCATGACTTTACCAGCAATTAAGCGCATCTGATGCTGTTCTGCAGCCTTAAATAAAGCATCGACCGATTGTGGATGAACGGTACAAAAAACCAAGGCTGTTGTGGTTCCATTTTTGAGTAACTCGTTTACGAAGAACTGTGCAATTTGCTCTGCATAAGCCGGATCTTCAAATTGGATTTCGGTTGGGAAGGTATAAGTATCAAGCCATTCCAGTAGCTGTTCACCATAAGCCCCCATCATTTCCGTTTGTGGATAATGAATATGGGTGTCGATGAAACCCGGAACAATCAATTGATCTGGATAATGTTGTACTTCAACCTGATCTGGGAGATGGTGTTGGCCCTCAGACCATGGACCGAACCATTGAATTTTTCCGGCTTGCGTAATTAGCAAACCATCTTCGAAATAGCGCACTTGGTCGTGAATTTCACGTGCTTGGGCAACTGTATTCTGAATATCTAGAAAGCGACCACGGATCGCTGTAGATGTGATAACAGAAGACATGACATACCTGCAGTTTAGAATTTTTTCGGTTGATTGTAGCCCAATTTGGTTCAAAATACCGTTAGAGTAATTGTGAAAATGTGTTCTAAAAAATAGAACAGCTGTTTATAAATGATTCTGTTTTTTGTTCATTGTATTTGATTTGAATAATACAAAAGCATTGAGCTGTATACATTGCATCGATGAATGAATAAAGACCATGAGTCGCAACGCTTGCTATATTGATCTCAAGAGCGCCCTTTAAAAAACGATAATGAACCCTTTAGTGAACATGAGCTATTCAGACCAATTAAAGCATAACCTGCTTCAGCATCAAGGCATCAAGGCATCATGCAGATTTTACATGCCCTGTATGCCATAGATACACAGGCTTATTTGGCTGCAGGCGTAGTTCGTAATTTGATTTGGTCACAGCGACATCAACAACACTATGCACTGGAAGGCACAGAAGTGGATGTGATTTATTATGCGGAACATGATGATGGAACACAGGGTTACAGGATTCAACAGCAGATGCAGTTGGATTTTCCTCACATTCATTGGGATGTCACCAACCAAGCGACAGTACACCAGTGGTATCGCTTGGAAAATGGCGAGCCGATACAGGCGCTCAAGTCGATTGAGCATGCGCTATCTTTGTGGCCAGAAACTGCCACTGCCATCGCCGTTAAATTGGATGATCAACAACAAATACAGCTGATTGCTCCTTTGGGTTTAGATGATTTATTTGAGTTAAATGTCCGTTGGAACCCACGTTTAGTCAGTCAGGCGACTTTTTTGCAGCGTGTGCAGCAAAAACAATTTTTACAACGCTGGCCGAAACTCAAACTCTTGATGACGCCTGAAGCTTAGTTCATGGCTTTGTTACAAAATAAAAAAAGCCTTCTCGAAAGAAGGCATTTATTTATCTAAGCGTTTTATAACGTGGTTTGATGGTACTTCTTACTGTGTCGGATTGATAACCATGCAGTAATGGTTAAAGTCACCACAATAAAACCGAGTGAAATCCAAATTGGCATGTGGAACACATCGAGCAACAGCATCTTAGCGCCAATAAATACCAGGATAATGCCCAGACCATATGGTAAGTAATGCATTTTCGATGCAGCACCAGACAAGAGGAAGAACATGGCACGTAGACCCAAAATCGCCATCAAGTTTGCAGTCAGTACAATAAACGGGTCAGAGGTAACCGCAAAGATTGCTGGGATTGAGTCCACCGCAAAAATCACGTCCGATGCTTCAACCAAGATCAACACTAAAAAGAGCGGCGTTGCCCACAAGACACCATTTTGACGAACGAAGAATTTATCTTCATGCATTTGAGGGGTAATACGCATGTGTTTACGTAGCCACTTCAAAATTGCCATATCTTCGATATCTTTGTCGTCTTCGTCTGAACCCTTAAGGAATTTAAAGCCGGTATACACCAAGAACGCACCGAAGAAGTACAGCACCCAAGAGAATTCTTGAACGAACCATGCCCCAATAAAAATAAAGATGGTACGCAGCACAATTGCACCAAGGACACCGTAGAGTAACAGTTTACGCTGCAAAGCAGGTGGAATGGCAAAGGCAGCAAAGATCATGAGCCAGACAAAAACGTTATCAATTGCGAGTGATTTCTCGAGCAGATAACCAGCGAAATATTCCATGACTTTGGTGTTTGCAACAGCGACACCAGCGGTTTGCTGTAAATAGAGCCACAATGCACCACCGAATAAGGTAGCCACAGAGACCCATGCAATACTCCAATAGGCAGCGGTTTTGACTTTGATTTCTTGGCCTTTGTTATTTTTAAAGCCTAAAAAGTCGATGAGTAGCATGATGGTGACTAAACCGAAAAATGCCAGATATAGCCATAAAGAGCCAATCGTTTCCATGTGTATTCTCCACATCTAACAACCAGCCATAAAAAAACCTCGACCAGTTGCCAGACGAAATAAAACGCCTGAGACAACATGATCAAGGTCTTGCCTACATCGTACTGTAATGATTTTCAGCAGCGATGCTCAGATACCGACTTTTTGCAAAGTGTAATGACGATATTCTGACACGTAAAACAAGGTTTACGTTTGGAGGAGGCTACTCCCCTTGTTCAAATTTTGTTTTGGACACTGTCCAAATATGCGGCAAAGCATGACAGTTTTTAGTACAAAGTGCAATCGGCAATTTGCGAATTCATTTAATGTGCCACAGGAGGGTTAAAATCACCACGGTGTACTAACGCTAAGGCTAAAAGTGTGCCGATCACGGCGATGATTCCTCCGATCACACCAATATAACTCAAACCGAAATGAACGCTGACGATACCGCCCAAGAGTGCACCACCGCCAATCCCGACATTATAAAGTCCTGAATAGATAGCCATGGCGACATCGGTGGCGTCGGATGCGAGATGTAGTGTCTTTGACTGTAATGCGAGACTAAATCCAATGATACTCATGCCCCACAATAAGCACACTGCACTTACACCTGCAAAACTCAAAGAAACAGGAAGCAACAGCAGCATCGATAAAGCTAGTGTGGCTGTACTCAAAGGAATCGCAACTTTGGGATATTTCCCACCAAATTTCCCAAAGAGATAAGATCCCAGAAAGCCTGCTGCACCAAAGATTAATAACAAGGCTGTGGTTTGCATGGAGCTGAACGCAGCAATGTTAAGTGAAAACGGCTCGATATAGCTATATGCAGTAAATTGCGCACTAATCACGATAATGGTTAATACAAACACCATCATTAAGCTTGGACGACGAATAAACTGTTTTAGGCTGCTCAGCGAGCCAGAGTTCAAACTCGGCAGTATTGGCAGCGTTTTGGCTAAAATCAGGCAAACGATACTGGCGCCAATGCCAATCAGAGCAAAGGTATTTCGCCAACCATAGGCTTCTCCAACCATCCGCCCAAACGGAATACCGAGAACCATTGCCAAAGCTGTGCCTGTGGCTAAAAGACCCAAGGCCTGAAATTCTTTGCCTTTCGGCGCAACACGAACTGCCAGTGATGCGGTAATTGACCAAAAAAGTGCATGTGAGAAGGCAATGCCGATTCGACTGAGCAATAAGGTATTAAAGCTCCATGCGAAATACGACAGAACATGGCTGATAATAAACACTATAAATAAACAAATCAGGAGCGAGCGACGTTCAATATTTTTGGTCAATAACATGATCGGCAAAGAAATCGGCGCAACCACCCATGCATACAGCGTAATCATGATACCGACATCGGTTGCGGCTAAGCTAAAGGTTTTGCCAATATCGCTGAGCAACGCGACAGGTACAAATTCAGTGGTATTAAAAATAAATGCTACGAAAGCCAAAGCAATCACAGCCGTCCAAGAGCCAGAAAAAGCCGTTTCGGAGGGAGAGGCAGACATGAGTGTCTTCAAATAAAAAAAGTGGCATATTTTACTATGCTGTATACACAAGCAGGAACCGATTTAAGCCCTGTACATGCGGTTTAAATTAATACAAAAACAACAGAGTTGACCTGCATTACATGCCAATTTATAAAAAAATGGAGGAAATTTAAGATGTTTGTACAACAAGATGATGATCAAAAAAAAGGAGCTTTATTTGTTGAGCAAGATGGGGAGCGTTTGGCAGAGATGACTTACTCATGGGCAGGCGATGATAAATTTATTATTGATCATACCGATGTCAGTGATAGCTTGCGAGGACAAGGTGTTGGACGACATCTCCTCGATGCAGCAGTGAATTTTGCTCGGGAAAAGAACGTGAAAATTATTCCACTCTGCCCTTTTGCAAAATCTGTATTTGATAAAGATGAATCGATTCGTGATGTTCTACGCTAAATTGTACAGCGTGATGTAGATTAATCATTTGGATAAATAAAAACAGCCTGATCGTATTGCGATCAGGCTGTTCTTTTATTTGAAATCTAATTGTGAAATTGAATTAAGATCGTGATTTATACAGCGATACAACCAAGCATGCTGCAGCAATGAGTAATACAAAGATGGCGACAAGATAAAGGTCCATAATAAAAATATCCGGCAAGTGTGATTTAATTGTTTTTTAATTAATGTGAAAGGTGTACGGATTTATTATCACCTACAGTTGAATATAGGTCGTTTAAGTTCTGTACCGATCACTTTCTCGTTTGTTACACGGTGTATTTTTTCATAAAAAGGAAGAAAAAACAGTGACTATGCAACATCAAGATAACGGTCAAAAAGGTGAATTTTTTCAGTTAAATGCTGAGGGTATACGCCTCGCAGAAATGAGTTACTTATGGCGTGATGAACACACTATTGTGGCAAATCACACGTGGGTAGATGATTCCTTACGTGGGCAAGGGGTTGCTCGTGTGTTATTGGATCATTTGGTGGAATTTGCTCGTGACAAACACTTAAAAATTATCCCAACCTGTTCTTATGTAGAGGTGATGTTTCGCCGAGACAAGACATTAGCCGATATTCAAGCCTAAAAAAGCCCGCGATGCGGGCGTTTTATCAGTATGAAAATTTAAAAACTGCGTTGTGCTCAATTGAGCTTGAGTTTCAACAGCGTTGATGGTGTTTTGACGATATGTGGCCACAATTGGAACAAAATTGAGCAGATCAATATTCCTAAAACCAAGCTTAAACACATGATATTTAATAAAGCAAAATCATTCAGCACAAAATAAATACTGCCAATGGTCATCATCATCAGTAAATAAATAAGATAGTGAGGAATCACGGTGCGCAGTGTTATTCCTAAGATAAGCGAGCAAATCACGACATTTAAAAAATCTGAAATGCCAAAATTATTCAGGATGATTAAGGCAGCAAAATATACACAAGTGATCGATAAAAATATGAATAAATTTTTGAGCATGGGAGACCTCTATATTCATCCTCAAAGAGGAATCGTTTCATTGTTTTAATGTTGATCAGTTTAAAAATTTGAAGCTAATTTCGGTATCCGTGATATCGGTTTTCTGTTGTAAGTTAAAAAGCACATTTGATTAAAAAACATACAAATATACACTAATTTTGTCGCTCATCCCGCGTTAAAATCATGCAAATACTTGAAGAATAAACACAATGATACAACTCTGTTATGCCAGTACACGTATAGAACAACAATTTGATTTAATACAAGATTTAAGTGATATTTTGGTGAGAGCCCGCAGCTTTAATACTGAAAAGCGTATTTTTGGCGTGCTGTACTATGCAGAAGGCCGGTTCTTCCAATGCCTGCAAGGTGAACAAGCGGCTCTCGAACAGCTTTTTCAGCATATTGCGCAAGATACGCGGCATCGGGATATTGTGCGTTATCCTGATCAAACTATTGATCAAATCGATTTTTCAAAATGGTCGATGAAATATGTAAATCGACATAGTGAAATTGCCAGTTTATTCCAGCGCTTTGGACATTCAAGCTTTCAACCAAACCTGCTTAATACGGAACAAATTCAGGCGTTTTTAACGACATTGTTAAGATTAGAAAATGTTGAACAGCCGGTTAAGCTGGATTCAGGCTATAAAAACCGAGGCTATCAGCATTATTTTTAAGCTGAGTGTGAATAAAATAAAAAAAGCCCGCTTCGCGGGCTTCTTTCATTTTATCCAGTTGATTTAGGCTTTTAATGCACTGATCAACTTCTGATGTAAACCACCAAAACCGCCATTCGACATAATCACTACAGCATCGCCCTCGCCTGCCTCGCTTACGATGGTTTGGATGATGTCATCCAGTGAACGTGCCACGACAGCTTTATTCGCAGCAGCTTCAATCACAGGCTGTAGATCCCAATCTAAACCTTCAGGTTGATACCAAATCACTTCATCCGCTAAGCGTGCAGAATGTGCAAGGCCATCTTTATGACTACCCATGCGCATGGTATTAGAACGTGGCTCAATCACCGCCCAAAGCTTACGTTGACCTAGACGCTTACGCGCACCTTCTAACGTGGTATCAATCGCCGTTGGGTGATGTGCAAAGTCGTCATACACTTCAACGCCACGTACTGTGCCCAAAAGCTCCATACGACGTTTTACACCACCAAAGTTTGAAAGCGCTTCACACGCCGTTTCAATCGAAACACCGACATGTTCAGCTGCAGCAATGGTTGCCAAAGCATTGGCTACACTGTGTTGCCCAGTCATATTCCATTTGACTTCGCCTTTCACGACACCATGTTGCAGTACTTTGAAATGTGAACCATCAGCAGACAATTGCTCTGCATACAGCTCAGATTTGTCATTGGCATCTAAAGATGTACGCACTACAGGTGTCCAGCAGCCCATTTCCAAGACTTCATCAATATTTGTCTCTGTGATGGGCGCAATGATACGGCCTTCACTTGGAATAGTACGAACCAGATGATGGAATTGCTTTTGAATCGCCGCCAAGTCATCGAAGATATCAGCATGGTCAAATTCAAGGTTATTTAAAATCGCTGTTTTAGGATGGTAATGCACAAACTTCGAACGTTTGTCGAAGAATGCCGAATCATATTCATCGGCTTCTACACAGAAATATTCACCACCGCCTAAACGTGCGCTTTCACTAAAGCCTAAGGGTACGCCGCCAATCAAGAAGCCAGGGTTTAAACCGGCTTGATCGAGCACCCATGCCAACATGGTTGTGGTTGTGGTTTTACCATGTGTGCCTGCAACACCTAAGACATGTTTGCCTTGTAGGACGTGATCTGCAAGGAACTGTGGGCCAGAAATATAAGGCAGGCCTTCGTTCAACATGTATTCCACAGCATCAATGCCACGTTTCATGGCATTGCCGACAATCACGAGATCAGGGTGTGGTTGAAGGTGGTTACGGTCATAGCCTTGCATTAAGGTAATGCCTGCATTTTCCAATTGGGTAGACATTGGTGGGTAGACGTTTTGGTCTGAACCCGTCACCTTATGTCCTAAATCACGCGCCAAGAGCGCCAATGAACCCATAAAGGTGCCACAAATACCCAAGATATGCAGATGCATTCGTTCTAACTCCACTGCTTTTATCGACACATCACTTTGTTATTGTGGTGTTGTCATTATAGATTTGGTTGAAAAGGTTAATTTCACTTGAGAGCAACCATAGCAAGGGTCTTAGGGAAAAGATAGATTTTTTTGTATGAGATCGTGCAAAAAGATTGAGCTCGTAACTGATCAAATGTGCGCAAATTTCTTGAGGATAAAAACACGGAAAATAGGCGCGAAATCATGATGAAAAACGTACAATAAGAGCAAATTTTTGCGATCTTGATTGCTTATGTCACTTGCCCTGTTTTTATTGATTATTTCCAACTGTTTTATGACTTTGGCCTGGTATGGACATCTGAAGTTTTTACATGATGCACCGCTTTGGCAAGCGATTTTATTTGGATGGGCGATTGCATTACTCGAATACAGTTTTATGATTCCAGCAACGCGACTGTTGGCCAAACATGGGTGGTCATTGGGTCAAATGAAAATTACACAAGAAGTCGTGACGCTATTGGTCTTTGTTCCATTTATGATTTTCCTTTTTAAACAACCCTTTAAATTGGACTATTTGTGGGCAGGTTTATGCCTTTTTGGATGTGTCTATTTCGTATTTCGTAGTGCTTAATTGATTCATTGGCTCGTATTGAGTTGAACGAGTTGGGCAAAACTCGGAGAGCTTAGGGCTAAAGTGAGCAGGATAAAGATCTGTTTTATGTTTAAGGTGTCTTATAAACTGATGTTACGCAGTAACATCAGGAGCGTAATTTGATTCAAATAAAAGAACGATACGCGGTAAGGTCATCCGCAAGTGTTTGAGACAGGACTACTTCTAATCAAAAATGTTTTGCGATATTTTTGAATAATTAGACGCTAGTGAACGAGTTTTGCGGATGACAATGGTTTTGGGTACTTTTGCTGAAACAAAAGTACCTCCAGCCGAAGGCTAATCCCTTTATTCAATCCCTAAGATGTAAGACTCCGTCGAATAGGCTTAAAAATCATTTTAAAAATGCAAAATTACTTTTATGTGCGTAACATCAGTTATAAATATTGATTTAATAAAAGTTTTTATAAAATTGAAAAAAATAAAAATATTTTCATCAAAATATTATGGAGTTTTCTCTTTAAAGACAACCGTTAAATTTTATTGAGATGAATTTTCAGTCTATAATATGGGGCTCTTATTAAAGCTTGGCTCTAGTCGAGATTTACTCTCTCTTACTTTAATCTCTGGAAACATTGCAATGAATGCGGCCGCTTCACAAGACACTCCTCTCGTTGGAATTATCATGGGTTCTCAATCGGATTGGGCAACTCTAGAAAACACTGCCAATATGCTCAAACAGCTTGGCGTCCCATTTGAAGCGGAAGTTGTATCTGCACACCGAACTCCAGATCGATTATTCGAATATGCTGAAACCGCACGTGATCGTGGTATTCAAGTGATTATTGCCGGTGCTGGCGGCGCAGCACATTTGCCAGGCATGTGCGCAGCCAAGACTGACCTACCTGTACTTGGTGTACCGGTAAAATCATCAATTTTAAACGGCGTGGATTCATTACTGTCTATCGTGCAAATGCCAGCAGGTATTGCAGTTGGTACTTTGGCGATTGGCCCAGCGGGTGCGACCAATGCAGCGATCATGGCGGCACAAATTTTAGGTTTAACGCGTCCTGAAATCGCAAAAAATGTTGCAGATTTCCGCGCTGCGCAAACCGATAAAGTGGCGAGTAAAAATATTCCGGGTCAAGCTTAATTAAGGGGCATTTCTCATGGATAAAACCATTGGTATTTTTGGTGGTGGCCAGTTGGGTCGCATGATGGCGCAAGCGGCATTGCCTTTAAACATTCAATGCACCTTCTTTGAAGCGAGTACTGAGTGCCCTTCTGCAGCGCTGGGTCCAGTGATTTCGACTCAAGCTGAAAATGGTTTGCAAGATTTCATTCAGAGCGCAGATGTTTTCAGCTTAGAGTTTGAAAATACTCCGTTAGCAGATGTTGATGTGTTGACTAAGAACAAAGCATTGCACCCACCGCGCCAAGCTTTAGCGATTGCACAGCATCGTTTGTCCGAAAAGGCTTTGTTTGATGAATTGGCTATCCCAGTTGCACCTTATAAGGCCGTGACATCTTTCGAGGGTTTACAAGCTGCTGTTGCTGAGTTGGGTTTACCCATCGTACTGAAAACATCGCGTGGCGGTTATGACGGTAAAGGTCAATTTGTGCTACGTAGCGCTGAGCAAATGGATCAAGCATGGGCTGAACTAGGCCCTGCAGGTGAATTGATCGCAGAAAGCTTTGTAACCTTCTCACGTGAAGTCTCAATCATTGCGGTGCGTGGTCAAGATGGTGATGTGAAAACATGGCCATTGGCGGAAAACCACCACCACAACGGCATTTTGTCGCATTCGATTGTGCCTGCACCAAACAGTGCAGACTTACAACCAGTTGCGCAAGATTACATTACTCGCCTGCTCAATCATTTGAATTATGTCGGTGTTTTGACGTTAGAGCTGTTTGTGACGGATAAAGGCTTATATGCCAATGAGATGGCGCCACGTGTGCATAACTCGGGGCATTGGTCGATTGAAGGCGCAGTGTGTTCACAATTTGAAAACCACATTCGTGCTGTAGCAGGTCTACCTTTGGGTTCAACTGAAGTTGTTCGTCCAACGGTCATGGTAAACATCATTGGTCAACATCCGAAATCTGAAGATGTATTGGCACTGAATGGCGCGCATTTGCATCTGTATAACAAAACAGAGCGTGAAGGTCGCAAAATTGGTCACATCACTTTAATGCCGAACGATACCGCTGAATTAACAGCTTTATGCCGCGCATTGGCGAAAATTTTGCCGAATCCGCTGGCGCTTAGCGAAGATATGACCATTTAAACTTGAGTTTGAATGATAAAAAAGCGGTCATGCATATGGCCGCTTTTTTTATCGCTATAGTTCGGGCATGATTGCGCCTCTTTGCAAAATCACACCGCTTATCGGTGAAACGATAAGAAACTATGGATCATAAAGTGTTCGTTCGTTTATAAATATTCTGCGTTAATCTTCGTATGATTTTTTGTGTATCAATAGCCTGTGATGTGTGTGAATCAAAATCAAAAATAACCAAAGCGTTTTGAATTTAAATTGTGTTTTTGAATTCAAACTATGAATTTGAATTCAAAAAATCCTATACCAAAAGCAATGAATTCAAAGTTTATGAATTCAAATTTGAAAAAATGAATTCATTTCGCTGAGTTTAAATTTAAAAATTTGAATTTAAAAGTTGCTCAGACTTATTGGATCTATAGGGAGTGTATTTTAAAACCTATAATATTTTGATTATTAATAATAAAAATAAATTTTTCCCCCATTTTGCATTTGTGGGTAATTTTTTATGCGCCTAATTTATTTTAAATTTAAAAGTTTTGAATTTAAATTTAAACTGGTGTTTGGTTTCTAATGAATTTAAAGTTGGGTTGTGGATAACTGCTTTTGAATTCAAATTTTAAAAATGAATTTAAATAAGTATAAAATATGAATTTAAATTTACGTTTTGAACCTTTAACTTTTGCTTTGAGCTGCTATTGTTAAAGCAACAATTTAAATTCAAAAAAGATCTAGGGTATGAAGCATCACTTAGGATTTGTTTTCGGGACTGCTTTATTGGCAATAACTCAGGCAAATGCCGAGTTGATTATTAATGGTCAGTCTGTCAATGCGTCGAGCATGCCTACAACAAGCAGCATTTCACCACAAAATAACTTTCAAGGTTGTTTAGCCAATTTGCGCTCGCAAGCAATGAATGCTGGTGTGAGTGCATCCACTTATGATCGCTATACACAAAATTTAACACCTGATTATTCTGTGATTGAAAAGCTCAACTATCAGCCTGAGTTTTCAACTCCGATTTGGGACTATCTGTCCGGTCTGGTAGATGAAGAGCGTGTACAACTGGGTCAGCAGAAATTGGCGCAGCATCGTGATGTATTAAACCGTGTCGCAGCGGCTTATGGTGTGCCTGCTGAAACCGTGGTCGCGGTTTGGGGTGTGGAGAGTAATTTTGGTGATATTGCGGGTAGCTATCCTTTATTACAGTCATTGGGCACTTTAAGTTGTGAAGGACGCCGTCAAAGCTATTTCCGTGGCGAGTTTTTTGCAGCCATGCGGATTTTGCAGCGTGGTGATTTAAATGAATCACAATTGAAAGGTTCGTGGGCAGGTGCATTTGGTCATACCCAATTTATGCCGAGTACTTATGAAGAACTGGCCGTGGATTTTGATGGTGATGGCCGCCGTGATTTGGTATCGAGCACCACGGATGCGTTGGCATCTACAGCCAACTTCCTGAAAAAGCGTGGTTGGCAAACTGGTCAGCCGTGGGGCTTTGAAGTCAAAATTCCGGATGGCATGTCGATCAGTGGAGAAAGTCGCCGTAATAAAAAGTCATTAGACAGCTGGATGAATCGTGGTTTGCAGCGTGCCGATGGTACGCCGTTAATTCAAGGTAACCTTTCTGGATCAAGCCAAGCAGGTTTAATGGCACCGGCTGGGGCAAGTGGGCCTGTGTTCTTAGTGTTTAAAAATTTCGATGCAATCTACAGCTATAATGCGGCAGAGAGTTATGCATTAGCGATTGCGCATTTATCCGATCGCTTGCAAGGCAAGGGTGGCTTTAGTACGACATGGCCAACCGATGATCCTGGGACTTCACGTGCGGAACGACGTGAGATTCAACAATTTTTACTTAACCGCGGCTATGACATCGGTAAAGTGGATGGATTAATTGGAGATAAAACCCGTCAAGCCATTCGACAAGAGCAAAATCGACTGGGTTTAAGTCCAACAGGTCGGGCGGGACAGCAGATTTTACGGGCATTTCGTAATGAAAATGCGAAAAATATGATGCGTTAATTCATCAATAATAAAAAGGTCTGCAATTGCAGACCTTTTTTATATGTTTTTGACTCTTAAACCGCAGTGATTGTACCTAAGATACGATAGCCAGCAGCACCCGTCACACTTGGTAAATTTGCACTAAGCTGATTGACAAAGCGCATCGCCAACCAAGCAAAGGCTGTGGCTTCCACCCATGTTGGGCTTAAGCCTAAATCTGCGGTACTTTGCACCGTCCATTCATGTTTACGTAGACGCCAGCGCAGTTGCTCTAATAGGTGCGAATTGTATGCACCACCACCGCATACATAGACTTCACCGGTATCCATATCAGAACGGTAAATGGCTTTTTTAATGGCACGTGTGGTGAGTTTCATTAAGGTTGCTTGAATGTTTTCTGGCGTATCTTCGAGTTCGTCATATTCGAGATCTCCACGCCAATCGAGAATCTGTTCATCTAACCATTCTAGATTGAAGTCTTCACGACCTGTGCTTTTTGGTGGTTCCTTAGAGAAAAACTCGTGCGCTTGTAAGCGGTCGAGCAGACTGCGAATAGGTTGACCATAAGCTGCCCAGTTGCCATTTTCATCATAGGGCTGACCAGTATAACGTTCGCACCAAGCATCCATTAAAATGTTGGCAGGGCCTGTATCAAAGCCATAGACATCTTCAGGTTTGCCTGCAGGTAACATGCTGACATTGGCGATGCCGCCCAAGTTTAAAATCACACGGTGAATAGTATCATGTTGGAAAAGCGCTTGATGAAACGCAGGAACTAAAGGTGCGCCTTGACCGCCTGCAGCCATATCACGGCGGCGGAAGTCTGAAATCACAGGGATTTTAGTGAGTTCGGTGATAATGTTTGGGTCGCCAATTTGTAGGGTAAAACCATGTTCAGGGCGATGACGGATGGTTTGTCCATGCGAACCAATCGCCTTGATTTGACTACGATCTAGCTGATTTTTCTCGATCAATTCATTGATGCCATGACCGATCATTTGAGCTAATGCAACGTCTGCCTTACCCATACGATCAATTTCGTTATCATCAGGCAAAGTGAGCGCCATCAGTTCATCACGAAGGTCTGGGTCAAAGGGAAGTGTGAGCGTCGCATGAATCTCTAAAGGATCAAAAGAAGCAGCAACAATATCGACACCATCCATGCTTGTGCCGGTCATTACCCCAATGTAGATCGCTGTCATGATGATTCTTAAGCCTGCAATGTGCTGAAAAAGTGTTAGTATATCGCACAAATTGTATAACTGATCTATTTGGATTTTGTGATGTCAAATTTCCTGCCGGCTGAAGAACAACTTGCCCTCATCCAACGAGGCACACATGAGATTATTTCTGAAGAAGATCTTCTTAAGAAATTAAAGCAGAATCGCCCATTAAAAATTAAAGCGGGTTTTGACCCGACTGCACCTGATTTACATTTAGGTCATACGGTTCTGATTAATAAATTAAAAGTTTTCCAAGATTTAGGTCATGAAGTTTACTTCCTGATTGGTGACTATACAGCCATGATCGGTGACCCAACGGGTAAGAGCGCTACGCGTCCACCGTTGTCACGTGAAAAAGTTTTAGAAAATGCTAAAACTTATCAAGAACAAGTATTTAAGATCTTAGATCCAGCGAAAACTAAAGTTGTGTTTAACTCAGAGTGGTTTGGTCAAAAAACTGCTGCTGACTTGATTCAGTTGGCTTCACAGCAAACTGTGGCACGTATGTTGGAACGTGATGACTTCACTAAACGTTATAACAGCCATCAACCGATTGCGATTCACGAGTTTTTATATCCATTGGTGCAAGGTTATGATTCAGTTGCGCTAGAAGCGGATGTAGAGTTGGGGGGTACAGACCAAACCTTTAACTTGCTGATGGGTCGTACATTACAAAGCCGTTATGACCAAGAGTCTCAAGTGTGCATTACTGTGCCGATTCTTGAAGGTTTAGACGGCGTAAATAAAATGTCTAAATCTTTGGGTAACTATATTGCTGTATTTGATGCACCGGGTGCGATGTACCAAAAAGTGCTGTCAATGCCAGATGATTTGATCGAACGTTACTTTGACTTGTTGAGCTTTAAATCGATTGAAGACATTCAACAGTTGCTCAAAGAAGTGGCTGAAGGCCGTAATCCACAAGAAGTGAAGAAAATTCTTGCACTTGAATTGGTTGAGCGTTTCCATGGCGCAGAAGCTGCGGCAAATGCGCACAAAGGTGCAGGTAACTTGATTACTGAAGGTGAACTTCCAGAAGGTACACCAGAAGTGACGATTTCTCGTGGCGCATTTGGTGGTGAGATTTTCATTACTTCTATTTTGCGTGAAGCGGGTTTGACTAAAAATGCAGCTCAAGCAAAAGATGCAATTGGTCGTGGCGGGGTGAAAGTGGATTGGGAAGTGGTTGATGCAGGTTATGCTGTGTCAGAAAACAAAACTTTGATCATCCAAGCGAGCAAAAAAGCGATCGCAAAAGTAACTTTTACCGACTAATAAATTCTTGAATTTTTAGTTAAGTTATTGAATTAAAAGCAGGCTTCGGCCTGCTTTTTTTTACCAATTAATATATTAATAATATAAATAAGCAAATTCAAAAAAAACCTTATAAAAACAACACTTAAATTTTGCCAAATGTGTTGCATTTCTCGAATTTTATGTATAAGATTTATTCATCTAGAGAGAGATATATACCATCTAGAGGGTACATAATCATAACTCCACTTTTTATAAGTCTCTTCCCCAAGGGACTCTTTTTTTAGTGAGTTAACAAATAACTATAATAACTACACGATGGATCGACTAAAGATTCAATTCTAAGGGAAAGATTTTGGGAGAGATCTTTCCCTTTTTTATTTGTAAAATTGAGCTATTCCTTTCAAAAATCACATTCATTTCTGTATTAAAGATTTTAATCGCGCCAGAAAAAAGGCCCGATTCAATCGAGCTTTAAAATGTCTTTACTTAGATAGATGTTCATGGAGCTTGGTTTTAGGGCTTAGGGCCAAATTGAATGAAGCTTAATTTAGGTAAGATCCGCTTGACTAAAGTCCCGACTAAAAGTGCGGTAATAATGGTGCCTTCACGTACTCCGATGACTTGATGTAAGACCAGCCAACTGCTGATAACTGCAATACTGACCAAGAGGATGTCGCCATAGGTCTTACAGTTGCCAAAATCAAGGCGATAACGAACAGCAATGGCTTGATAGAGACCTTCTGCGGCTAAGAGGACTAGACTGGCTTTGACCACTAAGCTCACACCTAAAGCGGTAATCAGGCAACTTGCCAAGCAAGCCAAGAGTTGAAGTGGGTAACTTTCTATGCTCCAGCCTTGGGTGAGCCACATTAAACTGTCAATAAATGCACCAAATAAAATTCCCACAGGTAATTGCAACCACTGTATCCACTGAAAGCGTGATTTTAAGATCAGCATTTGCAGCAGAATCATGACGATATGCATTAATACTGTTAATGTGCCGACGGTGAGTGGAAAGATATAGCTAAAGCTGTAGGGCACCGAAGAAATAGGGGATGTCCCTAAATTTGAATGTATAGAGAGTACGACACCAAAAGCTAATAATCCTAATCCGCTTAATAGTAAGAATAAGCGTGGAAAAAACTGTGTTGGCATCCTGCACCTAAAAAATAAAAAGAGTGTACGTGAAATGCAGCCTGCGCTCTATGCGTCTAAAGCCCAAAAATAGTGGCTTTTTATGACTGTGATCGTTAATAGTGATTATTCAAATAAATAGGCTGTATTTTTATCAGCAAAAATGACTAAGCATGTAATTAAAATGATTTTTGCAAAAACAGGCCTTATGGAACAATGGTCAAAAATCAAAAAAGAGCAACAACATGGCGTATTACAATACCGATAATCATGATGAACAGATCGATCGAATCTTGAGATATTTATTTGACTACCAAACCACACAGCATAAGCGAGCATTATTTTGTGAGGCGCAGCAACAATTACATGATTTGGATATCGCAGCACAGTACCAACTATTTGCATTGGTACGAGAACAACTCCCTCGACGTGCAAAGCTGCTATTTTCTGCTGAAGATTTCCGTGGAAAGCAACAAGTCATCTTGGAAGTCATGCAACATTTAGCATATGAACGTTAAAAGAATGCTGGGAAATATAAAAATGCACGCAAAAAAAGTCTATAAAGCTTGAATCGGTGTGATGACAGAAAAAAATGATGTGCTTTGAGGCAGAAAAGTAGACTAATGATTAATAAGCAATCAAAGTCACTTTTATTAGAATTAAAAGCGCTGAAAAAGATTTGCTAGATATAAGAAATTTACTTAATTAAATATCGACTATCTGCTAAATATTTATAAAAAATGCTTAAAAAATAGGTAAAATTGCAATTTTTTTAGCAAAAACGCTTATAAAAAATACATACGTGAAAAATATAGTGAATTGGGGGTTGCAATGATTCTGAAATGCTCTAGAATGCACC
>NZ_VOZS01000020.1:0-50881 GCF_013419675.1 Acinetobacter sp. YH12069
AAAACCTTCAAAATTCTTGCTGAGCGATATCGCAATCGAGGCAAAAGACTAGCATTAAGATTCAATCTAATTGCTGGAATTTATAACTTGGAGCTGAGTGAAAAATGACTTATGAAAGAAATCTATTAAAAAAATATGTATTACTTTTGAATCTAGACTTATCTAAAGTTTGAATCAGGCAAATACAAAAATACAGTTCCCAACTCAATGAGAACTGTATTATTAATACTACAAATTGATCGAAATTAAACAGCAAGTACTTTCACAATAATGGTTTGCATGTCTTCATTTTCTTCCGCCAAATAAACACGCTTTAACTCTTTGCTTTTCACTTTGAATTGATGATTTTGATACTGAATTACAGCCGGAATTTGATCAAAATACAGGCTATCTGCGTCTAATTCTTCTTGAAAAAGTGGCGTGCCCAATTGATAGTCTAGGCTTTTTAATACTACATATTTAACAGTCGTTTTCATTGAAATAAACCTACTTTTGTTACGCTCTTTATTTTAAGTTTTAACATCGTTTCCCTTCCGAAGAAACCTTTATTTCATATTTTCGTACAGCTTCTAAACAATCACGCTATTTTTGTGAATTCCTCAACGCCCACAGTGCCAACTTAGACTTTTAGTGAAATTACAGGCGAGCGAAATCAATGCTAAAATTTTAAGAATACTAATGATCATTCACCATTCTACTTTGGGGTAAGCACATGCTTAAACTGTGTTGCAATGCTTTAGAACAAAAATCCATGACCATCGCGTTTATCGAGAGTGCAAGCTCTGGTTATTTATGTAGCCAATTTTCAATTTATAAGAATAGTGGTGCAGATATCTTGTTAGGTGGTCTTGTGAGCTATGATCCATCGATCAAACGTGAAATTTTAAAAGTAGATCCTCTACTAATAGAAAAATTTACGGCCGAATCCGCAGAAGTAACTCAAGCGATGGCTGAGCAAGGACAACAACTATTTTTACATGCGGACTTTGTGGTGGCCTGCACTGGATTACTCAAACCCGGTGGCAGTGCAACCGCAGAAAAACCCGAAGGTACATTTTATATTTCAATCTTACATGACGGTCGTATCTATAATTATCACTATTTTATTTTAGGTACGGCTTTAGAACGCCTAGATCAGTTAACTGAAAATGTTGCTCACAGTGTATTAGACATCTTAAATGCAGAATAAAACATACATAATCTTCATATTTAAATATCATTTTGCATCGCATACTGTATTGAGGAATTTACTTATCAGGACAAGAAAATGCAGCTACGTCATTTCAATGCATTCGCAATAAGCACACTACTGTCCTGCTCTGCTTTGGCTACGGTAGGCGGCCCTCAAACCATTGAGGTTTTAGGTTTTGATAAAAAAGACCAAAAAATCTATTTAATGCGTCATTTTGAAGATGGTCGTGGTCGTTTACCACAATTATATTATTATCAATTAAATAGCCAAAAACCGACGCAATTAATTACAGTGAAGTCTTTGTATATTAATCCAAAGACAAAACGGATTGATTACGATCAAGACAGCACCCAGTTTGATAAAGAAATCGCGAAAATAAAAAAACGTTTGGTCGAATTAACACCAGTAAATAACAATAATGCTCGAATACAGGTATTAACAACCATGAATGGCACTGCAAAATCATGGTATGACCCCACTGAAACCATTGATAAATGGACCTATCAATATCGTGTTAAAAATTCGCAGTATAAAAGCGCTGTACAAAAGGCTGAGACCTATAAAGAAGGTTTAAAAATCTCTAAAACTTATCGTGTAGTGCAAAAGCCTTTTTATTTAGTAACTGTTAAATATCTAGGGATTCCATTTGAAACGGGATATAGCGTTGAAGATCCAGTTTTATTAACCAAATAGATTGTTAAATTAAATAACAAATAATAAAAAAGCCTCTTTTGAGGCTTTTTTATTACACTTAAAATTATGCCGCAGAACGCTCTGCAATTGGCACAACTTTACGTAATTCCGGACCTGTATAGTCCGCACTTGGGCGAATAATACGATTGTCCGCACGCTGCTCCATTACATGTGCAGCCCAGCCTGTTACACGTGACATTACAAAAATTGGCGTAAACAATTTCGTTGCAATATCCATGAAGTGATAAGCAGATGCATGGAAGAAATCTGCATTACAGAACAGTTTCTTCTCACGCCACATCACTTCTTCACAGCGTACTGATACTGGATAAAGTACCGTATCGCCAACGTCTTTCGCTAGGCGTTCAGACCAGATTTTGATGATGCCGTTACGTGGGTCATTGTCTTTATAAATCGCATGACCAAAGCCCATGATCTTTTCTTTACGCTCAAGTTTGCCGAGCATTTCACGTTCAGCTTCTTCTGGAGACGTCCAATTTTCAATCATTTCCATGGCAGCTTCATTTGCACCGCCATGTAATGGGCCACGAAGTGAACCAATCGCACCAGTAATACACGAATGCATATCTGAAAGCGTCGAAGCACATACACGTGCTGTGAAAGTAGATGCGTTAAACTCATGCTCTGCATACAGAATCAGTGATACGTTCATCACTTGCTCATGCAATTCATTTGGTTTTTCACCACGAAGTAAATGTAAGAATTGAGCACCGATTGAATCATCATCGGTGTTTTCTTCTACACGTACGCCGTCATGGCTAAAACGATACCAGTAGCAGATGATCGCAGGAAGCGTTGCCAAAATACGATCTGCAACATCTTGTTGTTCATCGAATGATTTTTCTGTTTCAAGGTTACCTAACATTGAAACGCCTGTACGCATCACGTCCATTGGGTGTGAGTCAGCAGGAATACGCTCTAAAACTTCTTTCAACGCTTGTGGTAATTGACGCAGTGATTTGAGTTTGGCTTTGTATGCTGCAAGCTGTTCTGTTGTTGGTAATTCACCAAAGAAAATCAGGTACGCGACTTCTTCAAACTGACAGTTTTCTGCCAAGTCTTGAACGTCATAACCACGATAGGTTAAGCCCGCACCACTTTTGCCTACAGTTGACAATGCAGTTTTACCAGCTACTTGTCCGCGCAGTCCTGCGCCCGTGAGTACTTTTCCTTCAGCCATTTTTTATTTTCCTTCAGTGAACAATTTATCTAAGGTGTTTTCAAAAGTGTGATAATCGAGGAATTGATAGAGTTCTTTTCGTTGTTGCATTTTATCCAGTACATTGACTTGTGTACCGTCATTGCGGATTGCATGCATCACTTCGAGTGCCGCTTTTTGCATTGCACGTGTTGGTGATAATGGGTAAAGCACCATTGCAATACCTTGCTCGCCTAGTTCTTCTTTGGTGTAGTAAGGGGTATCACCAAACTCTGTAATGTTTGCCAGTACAGGTACACCCACAGCGTCGCAGACTGTTTTGTACATGGTAATATCAGTCATTGCTTCAGCAAAGATCGCATCTGCACCCGCTTCTACACATGCACATGCACGGTCGATCACTGCTTGCAAACCTTCTTTTTGTAATGCATCTGTACGTGCCATCACCACAAAGTTTGAATCGGTTTTTGCATCGACTGCCGCTTTAATACGGTCAACCATTTCTTGTTGTGACACGATTTCTTTGTTCGGACGGTGTCCGCAGCGTTTTTGTGCCACTTGGTCTTCGATGTGAACTGCTGCTGCACCCGCAGCAATCATTTGTTTCACAGTACGGGCAATATTAAATGCACCGCCCCAACCTGTGTCGATATCGACAAGTAATGGTGTATCTACACGTTCGGTAATACGACGAACATCTTCCAAAACATTGTCTAAACTGGTCATGCCTAAGTCAGGTAAACCATATGAATAGTTCGCAACACCTGCACCAGATAAATATATCGCTTTATAGCCAACTTCTTTTGCCATCATTGCTGCATAGGCATTTACTGTGCCAATGATTTGTAATGGTTTTTCTACTTCCAATGCTTGTCTAAATCTTAAGCCTGCAGACGTTTGTTGTGTCATATTCCTTTCCACGGCATTTACTTTAATTTTCGAAGTTTGAGTATATCCATATTTTTTTCCAACTCTATGGCTTTGTAGAATATTAACTCTAAAACTTTAGTCAAATATTTCACTTGTCACCTATCTGTTGTTATTCTTTAGTCAAAGATCTCTTATTTATGAGCAAAGCAGAAAAGAACTGAATTTTTTGCTATAATTATCGTCAAATCAGCTCTTTTTTTGTTAAATATTATCACTTTATGCAAGATTTAATACACATTGAACCTCTAACGCATGACCAGCCACAAACGAGGCGCGGACATGAACGATGTGTTGCGCTTTTAGAAAGTGCTACGGAGCTTTTTTTAAAACGTGGTTTTGATGCAGTTTCATTAGATGACATCGTGAATCATGCAGGTGGTTCAAAAGCGTCAATCTATAAATATTTTGGTAATAAAGACGGATTATTTAAGGCCATTTGTGACTATCGTCGCTGCTTATTTTTCAAAGATATTTGCCTACCATTTACGGTGAGCCCTGACACCGATATTCGTGCTTATCTCATCAATACTTTAAGTGACTTTCATCAGCATATCGTGATGCCTGAAAATGCGGCATTTATGCGGTTAGTCTTAGAACAAACAGGACGTAATCCTGAAATAGCACGTTATATTCATGAGCAAGGCCCAAAACAAATTCAGAACACCGTTGCAGAAATTTTAAATCAAGCGCATCAACACGGTTTGCTGTATTGTGAAAACCCGTTGTTTTCGGCTCAGTTTTATTTTGGAATTTTGCGTAATTTAGAATGGCGCGTTCTCATGGGCATCAGCATTGATGAAAATGATCAAGAAACCATCAATTACATCAGTTATTGCGTCGATCGTTTCCTAGACGGTCACCAAAAGCGCTAGATTTTTTGCAATTTACCTCTCTTATAGTATATTAATCGATTCCTTTTTCTCTAACCAACCAACAACTAATTGTTGTTTTGTTCTTTGATTCAGCAATTATTGTGGAGTAACAATGGCTCTACGTCACTTTCTAACTTTACGCGATTTATCGACTTTAGAACTTAACCAAATTGTACAGCGCGGTATCGAACTCAAGCGCAAACAGCATAACAATGAAGTTTTCCAACCTTTCGTTGGTAAAGTCATGGGCATGATTTTTGAGAAATCGAGCACCCGTACACGTGTATCGTTTGAAGCAGGAATGAGCCAATTTGGTGGTAGTGCAATTTTCCTTTCATCTCGCGACTCTCAATTAGGTCGTGGCGAGCCAGTAGAAGATTCTGCACGCGTGATTTCAAGCATGCTTGATATTGTGATGATTCGTACTTTTGGTCACGACATTGTTGAACGTTTTGCTTCTTATTCAAAAGTTCCTGTCATCAATGCATTAACAGATGATCACCACCCTTGCCAATTACTTGCCGATGTTCAAACATTTGTTGAACACCGTGGTTCTATTGAAGGTAAAACGGTTGCTTGGATTGGTGATGGCAACAATATGTGTAACTCATATATTGAAGCTGCTCATATGTGGGGCTTTAAATTAAAAATCGCTGCACCTAAGGGCTATGAACCTAAAGCAGAATTTTTATCTGAATTTGCACACTGTGTGGAACTTGTTGATTCTGCCGAAGATGCTGCAGTTAATGCAGATTTAATCGTTACAGATGTTTGGGCAAGTATGGGCCAAGAAGAAGAGCAAAAAATTCGTGAAAAAGCGTTTGCTGATTATCAAGTGAATGAACGCCTGATGGATCTTGCTCACGCTGACTGCCTATTTATGCACTGCTTACCTGCGCATCGTGGCGAAGAAATTTCTGAAAATATGCTTGACCACAAAAATGCCGTGGTTTGGGATGAAGCTGAAAATCGCTTACATGCACAAAAAGCACTTGTTGAATTTTTAATTAACGAAAATCTTAAAAAAGACTAAGGTTTTACTTAGATAAAAAAGCACCTTCGGGTGCTTTTTTTGTTTTTGCATGCTTTAATAAACCATAACTTTTATAAGTGATTAAGATTATGCGTTTAAAAAATATTTGCTTATTGGCTCTTGGATTGAGCTTATCTACTTTTAGCTTTGCTGGTGAACCAAGTGAATTAGATCAATACTTGGTGAAAAATCAGATTTTAGATAGCAATTTTAAAATTAAAAATAAAACAGCTTTAAACGAAATACTGGCTGCCATTAGTGACGAGGACTCTCGTACTCTTCCTTATCAAGTTGACCAAAATGTGTTGATGGAAAAAATGGAAGTTTCAGCAGATAAAATAGAAATCGAAGGAATTATCACCACACCTGACTTTACACAATTTGCAGAATCAGTGGGTCAACAGCAAGTCAAACAACTGATCAAAAAGAATTCTCTACAAAATTGTGAATTGCTATTTGAGCATCAATTTCAACGTGTAAATCCATATGTATTGGAAATGGATTTATCTTCACCTCAACAGAAATACGAAATAAAAATCCACAACGCTGAATGTAAATTTAAATAAAAATCTGATTTCTTACAGCTCCTGGTTTAACTTCTGCAATATTAAACTTAACGAATTAAACCTTGAGGCTGTAATGCAATCACAGCTGCACCTACCAATACAATGACACCACCTAGCATATCCCAACGTGTTAGAGTTACGTGATCGACAAAACGCAACCACAGTAATGCAGAGAAAATGTAGATTCCGCCATAGGCTGCATAAATGCGACCCGAAGCTGCTGGATGCAACGTCAATAACCAAACAAATGCAGCCAATGCAAGCGCTGTTGGAATCCATAACCACTGCGATTTTTGCTGATTTAAAATCAAATATGGGAAGTAACAGCCTAAAATTTCCATCAGTGCTGTCAGTGCAAATAAACCAAATGTGGTCAGCACTTTTGTTAATGGTATGTCCATCATTGAGAAACCCAAATCTAGCGTCGAATAAATATAAAAAACCCGTGCAAGCACGGGTTTTTCGTTAATTAAATTACTTAAGCAGGTTCAGCGGTTTGGTCTTCAAACACTTCGAGTTTTAAGCCCACAGCTTTGCCATTTTCTTTCTTCACTGAAACACCAACATTACCGCCATGTTCCGCAAGCTCGCCAAACAAAATCATTTCAGCAAGCGGTTTCTTCAAATGCTCTTGAATTAAACGCTGCATTGGACGAGCGCCCATCAAGCGATCGTATCCTTGCTCTGCCATCCATTCGCGTGCATCTTGGTCAACCTCAAGAACCACTTTTTTGTCATCTAACTGTGCCTGAAGCTCTGTTAAAAACTTATCAACCACACTTTCAATGACAGTTGTTGGCAATGCTTTAAATTGAATAACACCATCTAAGCGGTTACGGAACTCCGGAGAGAAGGCTTTTTTCATCGCGTCTTGGTTATCATTACTGTTATCTTGATCCATGAAACCAATGCTCACACGTGAAATTGATTCTGCACCAATATTGGTAGTCAGCACTAACACGACGTTACGGAAGTCAGACTTACGACCATTGTTATCCGTTAATGAACCATGATCCATAATTTGTAATAACAAATTAAAGACATCTGGATGCGCTTTCTCAATTTCGTCTAGTAAAAGTACGCAATGCGGATTTTTATGAATCGCGTCGGTCAACAAACCACCTTGATCAAAACCTACATAACCCGGAGGCGCACCAATTAAACGAGATACGGCATGACGTTCCATGTATTCCGACATATCGAAACGTACAAGTTCAACACCTAACAATTTCGCCAATTGCTTAGTGACTTCAGTTTTACCCACACCTGTAGGACCCGCAAAGACAAAATTACCCACTGGCTTATCTGGTGCTTTTAGACCTGCACGAGATAATTTAATCGCAGATGCAAGCGCTTCAATCGCTTCATCCTGACCGAACACCACACGTTTCAGATCACGCTCAAGATTTTCAAGGACGCTCTTGTCATCTTTAGACACAGTTTTCGGTGGAATACGGGCAATTTTCGAAACGATATCTTCAATGTTTTCAACTGAAATGACCGTATCATCTTGCTCAGCTTTTAAACGACGCTGCGCACCAGCTTCATCAATCACATCAATGGCTTTATCAGGCAAGAAACGATCATTGATAAATTTTGCAGATAGTTCTACCGCAGAAACCAACGCTTGATCTTCGTATTTCACATGATGGAATTCTTCAAATTTGCCTTTTAAGCCACGCAGAATATCAACCGTTTCTGAAATAGATGGTTCATTGACATCAATTTTTTGGAAACGACGAGATAATGCATGATCTTTTTCAAAAACTTGACGATATTCTTGGAAAGTCGTTGAACCGATACAACGTAAAGTACCATTCGCCAAAGCTGGCTTGATGAGGTTCGATGCATCCATCGTGCTGCCCATACTTGAGCCTGCACCGATGATCATGTGAATTTCATCAATAAATAAAATAGCTTCAGGCTTTTTCTTCAAGGCATTTAGCAGTTGTTTTAAACGCTTTTCAAAATCACCACGGTATTTAGTTCCAGCAACTAAAGCACCAATGTCTAAACTAAATACTTCTGCATTTTCAAGCGGTTTAGGAGCTTTGCCATTTACAATGAGCCAAGCCAAACCTTCAGCAATCGAAGTTTTACCGACACCTGGGTCACCCACCAAAAGTGGGTTGTTTTTACGACGGCGGCACAGAATTTGAGCTGTACGTTCAATTTCTTTTTCACGACCAATCAGTGGATCTGTTTTGCCTTTTTGAGCTTCAACATTGAGATTGGTCGTATAAAGCTCTAATGGGCCAGAATTTGAAGACGTGGTGCTTTCACCATCGAGCTCTTCAATTTCCTCTTCAGCTTGGACTTCATCTTTACGTGTGCCATGTGACAAATACTGCGTTAATGTCAAACGGTTGATTTGATGGCGTTTAAGTAAATACACCGCAAATGAATCACGCTCTGAATACATCGCAACTAAAATGTCTGCACCTTCTACAGTGCGGTCATTACCACTCGATTGAACATGGAAAATTGCACGCTGCAAAATACGATCAAAACTTTCTGTAGGATGTGGCGCTTGATCGCTATTTTCGCCAAGCTTAGGGGTATGTTGTTCTACGTATTCTTCAAGTTCTTTGCGAAGCACAATAATGTCTGCGCCACATGCTTTCAATGCATTAACAGCGGAATCATTATCCAGTAAAGCCAATAATAAATGTTCTACCGTCAAAAATTCATGTCTCTTTTGACGAGCCATGCTGACAGCCAAACGTAATGATACTTCTAATTGACGACTGAGCATGTAATCCCCTTATTAATCTTTTGGCTCAATCTGACAAAGTAATGGATGACTTTGCGACCGAGCGTAATTATTGACCTGATTTGCTTTAGTCTCTGCGATGTCTCGCGGATAAACCCCTGCAACACCCTTTCCTTCATAATGTACAGTTAGCATTACTTGAGTGGCTTGGTCAAGATTCAAAGCAAAGTATTGTTGTAAAATTTCAATTACAAAGTCCATTGGGGTGTAATCATCGTTCATTAAAACGACAGCATACATAGGAGGACGCTTTAACTCAGGTGGCGCAGTCAATACTTGAATGTCTGAATCACCATCATCCTGCGTACCTTGGCTGAGAGTCGGGTTTAGATGCCAGTCCACTAAACCAGATTGGTAAAATGAATTTTTAATGTCAGATAAACACGTTTGACGCTTATTGGTTCGCATAGGATTTAGGTTTCACACTTAGTTTGCACTTGCTTCAGTTTGAGGAATTTCTGAAAGGAAGGCAGATTGATTTTCAACAGGCTGACCTTTCGACCAGCTAAAACGGCGAATAACGGGTTTAGAACCGCTTAAACGCACTTCAATAAAGTCTGGACTAAAGCCTTTTGGCATGGTCCAACGTCCAGTGAGTCGCTCACTTTCGCTAAAGTTAAAGTTTTTGTCTTCTAAAGGCACTGCAAGTACTTCTGTACCCTTAATTAGACGCAGCTCAACACTTCCAGATACATTACTTTTTGACGGACTTACTTGAACGAGATCAAGTTGGTATTCATACGCATTTTCAGGTAACGGTTTAATCGCTAAATGTTGTACTGCAAGCGGCATACCACCACGTTGGCGCAATACTTCACGATACAAAACACCCAAATTACCGGTTAACTCTTGATCATCACGTGCTTTTTTAACAGCCAAATATAAATCATTTGAATTACTTACAGCAACATCACGCTCTTGAATTGCCGCATTCAAACTTTTATTCAGGCCTGCTAATTCAGTTTTTTGCTTTTGCACCACATCAACAAGTTGCTCTGCATCTGCATCATAACCGACCACAGTTAAGCCCTGACGATGACCGATACTATATCCGAGCAAACCGCTGCTCAATGCAAGTACAACTGCACCAATCGCCAGTGGCATATTCGTCTTCATAAAAGGCGTTTTTTCACTGTTTTCAGGTTCTGACTTGAAATTAGATTCTGTATTCGACATTGTCATCTCTTATTTTTAATTCACTCAAGGCACACATTAAAATCCAGTTTTAAATGTGTGTGAAGTTTTAAATCGTTTCTTATGGTAATAAACCAATGCCTTGAAGTCCTGCATTTTCAGCAAAACCAAACATCAAGTTCATATTTTGTACAGCTTGACCTGCAGCACCTTTCACCAAGTTGTCTTGAGCCACCAAAATCACTAATTTTTTCGGTTGAGGTTTGCAAATCGCAATACGTAATTGGTTCGCACCACGCACAGTACGTGTTTCAGGTGAGCTACCTGCAGGCATCACATCTACAAACTGCTCATTGGCATAGAACTGTTCATATATGCTTTGTAAATCTGCAGAAGCACCTGCGTCTGTCAAATCAATATAGATAGTGCTGAGCATGCCACGAATCATCGGTACTAAATGCGGTACGAATAAAATTTCGTTAAACACACCTTTTTGACCTGATATATTTTCTAAGGCTTCTACAATTTCAGGATGATGACGGTGACCCGCTACGCCATAGGCTTTAAAGTTGTCGGCATTTTCTGAATAGATCATGCCGAGGCTTGCTTTACGACCTGCACCAGACACACCTGATTTTGCATCAATAATAATGCTTTCAGGTTCCACTAATCCTTCAGCTTTTAATACTGGCGCTAAACCAAGCTGTACAGTTGTTGGGTAACAACCTGGGTTACCAATCACTGAAGCCTTTTGAATTTTTTCACGGTTTAATTCAGACAAACCATAAACTGAATCTTTTAATAATTCTGGGCAAGCATGGTCGAGGCCATACCATTTCTCAAATTGAGCTAAGTCTTGCAAGCGGAAGTCAGCAGCAAGGTCAATCACTTTAGTATTTGCAGCAACCAATTCTTCAGCGTGTTTCATTGCAACACCGTGCGGCGTCGCAAAGAATACAACGTCACATTGTTTTAGTTCTTCAATATTTAGATCTGAATAGCAAAGGTCTGTATGTCCACGCAAGCTTGGGAACATATCATCCACACGGCGGCCATTTTCAGTACGCGAAGTTAAAACTTTTACTTCTGCATTGGGGTGTCGCAGTAAAATACGCAGTAATTCAACACCTGTGTAACCTGTACCGCCGACAATACCTACTGAAATCACGCTCTTTACCTCTATTCAAAGTATCCATTTGATGACTGCGTAGTATGACAGGAAGTTAAGGTTTTCTGAACTGTTTTGACATATAAAGCTTCACTTTATAATGTTAGCTTATCTTCTGAATCCTATTAAGTCAGATCATGCATATAAATCCTGATCATTACCTATCCACAGCTCAAGGTCGTGTCTTCACTAAAGAAAGAAATATTCAAGCATGGCAATGCTGTTTTGACGCTTTTAAGCATGAATTAAAAACTAACCCAAAGGTTAAAGTCATTTATATATTGATCGGATGCCAAGGGGCTGGGAAATCAACTTGGGCCAAAAACCAAATATCCCGCGAACCTGAAAATATTATTTTTGATGCTATTTTAGTAAAGCAATCTGAACGTCTGCCGATTATTGAGCAAGCTAAACAATTGGGTAAAAAATGCGTTGCTGTATGGTTTCAAATCCCGCTCGAAGTATGCATAAAAAGAAACGCTCAACGCCCTTCAGATGAAATAGTCGATCTGATGGCATTAACCAATGTTTATTACGCATTAGAACCGCCTACATACCAAGAAGGATTTGATTTAATTGAAATAATATATTAAGAAATGCTTTAGTGTTTACAACTTAGTGCCTTTAATTCAGAGCACCCACCACCAAGGCATTACCGTCATTTTTAGTATTTTTCGATGCTGCTGAAAATTTATATCATGCTTTTGCACTTCAGCCCAAAAGTTTGGGCTATGGTCAAAGTGCTTGGTATGCGCTAACTCATGTACAGCCACATATCGTGCAACTTGCTCTGGAAACAGCACCAATGCGCTATTCAGCATAATATCATGGCGCGCTGAACAGCTTCCCCAGCGCGTTTTGGGCTGACGAATTGAGCAATCACCATATTTCAAGCCTGTTTCACTGCTCACTTGCTTTAAATAAATTGGTAAATACTCTTTGGCATAAGCAATCACAAAGCTTTTTAAATATTGCTCAGGCTGCCGATCACTGATGAATAGTTGATGGCTTTCGTCATCCAAGATAAATGGATGTTTTTGCGTTTGATAAACAATGCTTAGAGGCTGCTCTAGATTGAATAGTTTTAATTCTACTGGTAGCGTTTTATCAATCTGCCCTGTTTTTTCCTGCTGCTTCTGCCATGTCTCAATCATCCATTGTTCTGATTGTTTCAGAAAATCTTGAACTTGGCGCTGTGTACAAAACTGGGGAACCGTTAATTTGATTTGAGTTGGTTCTACACGAAGTCTTAGGCGTGTGGCACGTAATTTCCGAGTGATTTGAATTTCAGGAAGGTTTGGGATCATATTTTTTATTAATTTTAAATCCTCCCTAACCCTCCTTTTACAAAGGAGGGAAAATCACCTAAATAAATTCAGGTGAAAAGTCCCCCTTTATAAAAGGGGGATTTAGGGGGATTCTAATAGAACAGATTAAACCGCTGTACGCTCTTCAATACCGTTATCGGTCGCAACAACAGCAATATCTGCTTTGTTTAATGCAAATATACCGTTACACACTACACCCGGAATATCATTCAAAGTCTTTTCAAGTTCCAATGCATTTAGGATATTTAAGTTGTGTACGTCTAAAATTACATTACCGTTATCTGTGACTACGCCTTCACGGTATACAGGGTCGCCGCCTAAAGAAACGATTTTACGCGCAACAGCAGAGCGTGCCATTGGAATCACTTCTACAGGAAGCGGAAATTCACGTGCCAACTGATCAACCCATTTAGAATCATCTACGATACAAACGAATTTTTTCGCAATAGACGCCACGATTTTTTCACGAGTCAACGCAGCGCCGCCGCCTTTAATCATGTGCATATGACGGTCAATTTCGTCAGCGCCATCTACATAGGCATCTAAACCGCCAACGTGGTTCATATCAACCACTTCAATGCCTAATTTTTTCAAACGTTGTGCAGTTGCTTCAGAACTTGCAACAGCAGCTTCGAGTTGAAGCTCTGGCAATAATTCGATGAGGAAGTTCACAGTACTTCCTGTACCAACACCCAAAATACCGCCCTTTGGCAAATGCTTTAACGCAGCTTTTGCGGCAGCTTGTTTCTTTTCATCTTGGGTAGCATACAGACTCATAACTTGGCTCAACTATTTTTTGACATTAGACGCTGATTTTTCAGCCCAAATGTACAGGGGTTTGTTACAATAAACCCCTATTTTAAACTGTTAGATGGAAAATTAACATGCTGTCTCGTTTGGTTCGACAAATATTACAGGCAACGGTCTATGACGTTGCAATCGAAACCCCACTCGAAGCAGCGCCACGAATTAGTGAAAAACTAAACAATAACATTCGCTTTAAACGCGAAGATTTACAACCTGTCTTTTCTTTCAAGCTACGCGGTGCCTACAACCGTATTAGTCAATTACCGAAATCTCAGTTGGAACGTGGCGTTATTACTGCTTCTGCAGGTAACCATGCTCAAGGCGTGGCGTTATCTGGTAAAAAGTTAGGTATTCGCGCCATTATTGTTATGCCTAAAACCACACCAGACATTAAAGTACAAGCGGTTAAACGCTTAGGTGGTGAGGTGGTTCTGCATGGTGATTCTTTTGACGTAGCCAATAAATATGCAATCCAATGTGCAAAAGATGAAGGTATGACCTTTATTCCACCTTATGACGACGAACTCGTTATGGCCGGTCAAGGCACCATTGCCAACGAAATTTTGCGTCAATGGCGTGATGTAGACTATGTATTTGTTGCTGTTGGCGGTGGCGGTCTCATTGCCGGTGTAGCTGCTTATCTTGGTGATGTGGCACCGCATGTTAAAGTCATTCCTGTTGAATATGACGAATCAGCATGTTTAAAAGCAGCCTTTGAAGCTAATGAACGTGTCATTCTTCCATCTGTCGGTCTTTTTGCCGACGGTACAGCAGTTGCACAAATTGGTGAAAAACCATTTGAAGTGATTCAGCTACAAAAATCAGATAACTCAGGCCCAATTGTTGAGCGTGACGTTATTTTGGTGAATACCGATGAAATCTGTGCAGCGATTAAAGATACCTTTGATGAATGCCGCAGCATTGTAGAACCGTCAGGTGCAATGGCGCTTGCAGGTATTAAGAAGTATGTAGCTAAGCATGGTCTAGAAGGTAAAAATATGGTATCGATTGTTTGCGGTGCAAACATGAACTTTGACCGTTTGCGCTACATTGCAGAACGTACCGAACTGGGTGAACGTAAAGAAGCGATCTTTGCTGTGACCATTCCAGAAGAAAAAGGTTCATTCCTCCAATTCTGCCGCGCACTACAAGGCCGTAACATCACTGAATTTAACTACCGTGCAAGTAACTCAAGTGCCGCTCAAGTGTTTGTGGGTATTAGTCTCAAAAATGGCGAAAAAGAACGTCAGGAAATTTTTGAAACCTTAAAATTCCAATACGATGTAGACGATCTTTCCGATGATGAAGTGGCTAAACTACATATTCGTTATTTAATTGGCGGTCATGCCGATATTGAAAATGAACGCCTATTCCGCGTGGAATTCCCCGAACGTCCGGGCGCATTACTGACTTTCTTAGAACGTCTAGGCCCAACGCATAACATCACCCTATTCCATTACCGTAACCACGGTGCTGCGGAAGGTCGTGTATTGGTGGGTATGGAAGCAACAGATGCGAAACAAAACCCAGATGGTTTAATTGAAACATTGGAAAATATTACCTATCCATATGTTGAGATTACCAATAACCTCGGTTATCAACGTTTCTTGAAATAAGTAAAATTTCTATATGAAAGCTGGGATCTAGGTTCCAGCTTTTTTATTTGCATCAACTATTTCCTGAATCAAAATAAATAAATTCATCAAATTAATTCATCAACGCTGTCATTGTTGTTAATTTAACCATACCCTATAATCCATTGAAAATAAAACAAAATGGATATTTAAAATTGAATTTTTATGCCTTATTTATGATCGTCATTGTGGGTTTAGGTGGATATTTTTATGTATATCCGGCTTATCAACTTAAGCAAGAGGAAGATAAGATTCGTCAAAGTATGAAACAAATTCCAAATCAGTCACGTACGCAAAATCTAGAAAATATTTACGGCTATACCGCGCAGGCTGAAATGTTGAATCAATATCCAAATTACATTGTATATATTCGCTTTGATGAGCTAAGTGATCAAACCGCTCCCGAATCTGTTCAAGCCATTATCCGTGAATTTTCATGCGATGGCTTAAACCGTTTAAAGAACAATTCCGAGCTTGTTCGTAAAGCCACTCTTAATGTCATTAAAGAAGATCAACATCAATTTCAATATATTCTAAAAAACAACTTAGGCTATGAAATTTTTAAATACCAACAAGTTATGGAAAATTGCCCCAATATTGCTGAACTTTATTCCTATCAAAATACTGAAGAAATTAAAAATTAGAGCTTTTCGGTTTAGATGGATTATGTAAATTTTCATAGCCGCTCTAGGCTGAACAAGCTAACATCAACATATTCAATAACTTTAGAATAATTTAGGAATACGGCATGGCTCAATTCGCTGTGATTGGCTTAGGAAGTTTTGGCGCAACTGTAGCCACTGAACTCATGGGTTTAAAACACGATGTCATTGGAATCGATAGCAACAAAAAGTTTGTTGAAAGTATTTCGGACCAACTAACCCATGCAGTGATTGCTGATGCAACAGATGAACACGTTTTACAAGAACTCAATATTCAAAATTGTGAAGCAGTCGTAGTCGCAATTGGTGAAGATATTGAAGCCAGCATCTTATGTGTGCTCCATCTTAAAAACATGGGGATCAACAAAATTTGGGCCAAAGCCAAGTCCAAAGCGCATCACATGATTTTAACCCATTTAGGCATCAGCAAAATCATCCATCCTGAAGAAGATATGGGCGTCCGTGTTGCCCAGTCACTGAGTTATCCGATGGTGAGTCGCTACATGGTGCTCGAAGATGATCATTATTTGGTGAAAGTTGAAATTAAAGAATCACAACAAGGCACGCGTCTAAATCAAATAATGGGTCATGTCCCTGAAGTGAAGGCGATTTTGCATAAACGTGGCACCCAGCTTCAATATAGTTTAGATCCGAACCTGATTTTACAAACAGGCGATATTTTAGTGGTTGAAGGTTTACTCGAACATTTACGTCGACTGGCTAAACACTTTAAAGCAACTTTGTAATCAGCGTCGTGTCTATTTGCACACAATCGCGCAAGATGACAGTAGAAAAACATGAAACTGCACAATAAACAGCGTAATACCATTAATCTTAGCCCACCCAGTATTTTGGCATTGGGTTTTCTTGGGCTAATTATCATTGGCACCTTGCTGTTAAAGCTCCCATATTCACATCATGGCGATTTAAGTTGGATCAATGCCCTCTTTACAGCGACCTCTGCCGTAACCATTACAGGACTTTCAGTTGTAAATGTCGGCGAAGCCTATACGGTGTTTGGTAAAGTCGTGATTATGGGTTTACTACAATGCGGTGGTCTCGGTTTTATGACCTTTGCGATATTGGCCGCTATGAGTTTGTCCCCTAAAATTGGGCTAAAACAACAGATTATGGCTCAAGAAACCATTGGACAAACCAGTCTTGCCAAAGTGACCATGACTATTAAAGGCGTACTGCTTTATTCGCTATTTTTTGAAATGGTGGGAACGGTTATTTTGACCATCGCTTGGATGCAAGAATACAATTTTAACCAGGCCGTGTTTTATGCTGCCTTTTATAGTGTTTCAGCATTTAATAATGGTGGATTTTCATTATTTCCCAATAGTTTAATGAGCTTTGCTGACCGTTATTTCATTACATTTACCATCAGTATGCTTTACATTATTGGGGGTATTGGCTTTTTGGTACTGATGGACATTAAGCGCAATAAAAGTTGGAAAAAACTCAGTACCAATAGCAAGCTGATTTTATCGACTATTGCGGGTTTAAATGTCTTTGCCTTCATCACCATTTGGTTATTAGAAGCCAATAATGCTGCGACCTTAGCCACGATGTCACTTGGTGACCAAGCCCTCAACGCGTGGTTCCATGCAACGGTTCCGCGCTCTTCGGGTTTTAACAGCTTACCCATGGAAAGCATGAGCGATGCATCATCACTCGTCACGATGTTACTGATGTTTATTGGTGGTGGTTCTCTCAGTACAGCTGGTGGCATCAAAGTCGGGACGTTTATTATTGTTGTGCTCAGTGTTGTCAGTTTTTTAAGACGTGAAGATGAACTGCGTGTATTCAACCATTCTGTTTCTGAAAAAACCACCTTTAAAGCATTAGCGGTGATTTTCATTACAGTAACGTTGATTTTCATTGGTTTTTTCAGTCTATTACTACTCGAGCCTGACAAACGCTTTTTAGACTTACTCTTTGAAGCAGTATCCGCTGCCTGCACCGTTGGCCTATCTCGTGGCATCACCAGTGACTTACAACCCGCCAGTTTAGTCGCCCTGATGTTATTAATGTTCGCAGGCCGTCTTGGCCCCTTAACACTGGCTTATCTGATTGCTACACCGAAGAAGAGTCGCTTAAAACACCCACCTTCTGAGATCCAAATCGGTTGATTTGTACATTTTGTCTCCGCCATAAAAAAAACCACGCCATAGCATGGTTTTTTTATTTAAGGATGTTACATAGTAACATCAGTAGCGTAATTTGATTCAAATGAAAGAACGATACGCGGTAAGGTCATCCGCAAGTGTTTGAGACAGAATGACTTCTAATCAAAAATGTTTTTGCGATACTTTAAGTAAATAGACGCTAGAGAGCGAGTTTTGCGGATGACAATGGTTTTGGGTACTTTTGCCTAAACAAAAGTACCTCCAGCCGAAGGCTAATCCCTTTATTCAATCCCTAGATATAAGACTCCGTCGATTAGACTTAAAAGCATCTTAAAAATGCGAAATTACTTTTACGTCCGTAAATTAATTATTGAGCAATCATTAAAACCAATTCATTAATGACACACCGACACCGACATAGGTTGCCCGATGGTTATAGTCAATCAGGCTTTCACCATAGCCATCAAACAATTGAACTGTGCCGCGTAATTTACCATTGATTGGGAAAGTCCAATCGAACTGCACCGCACCATGTGAATCATCACCACCTTTCAATGAATGACGTAACATCAAACTAAAGTCATGATCTTTATGACGATAAAACGCTGTTAAATCCCCACGTCCCACATAATCGGTAATGTCAGGGTTGTTATCATCTTTGGTATCTTCTTCGAAACGATACCAAGGACGTAACATCAGTGCAAAATTGTCACGTTCAAATCCTAGATTTAACATGACACGATTCCAACTCCGCGATAAAGGATCAGAACGCCCATTAGACTGATGGTTAAAAGTTAAGCCCAGCATACGCCAGTTCAAACCCAAGAGTTCATAGTTGGTACGAAAAACCAGACTGGCTTCAGGCTCATAGTTGGTTTCACGGAATGGTCGTGATTCATCTTCGTTGTAGACTTGCCAACGAGAAGACTGGGTATAGCCCAACCAGATATCACCATTATCACCAAATAAGTTTTCAACAGCTTTGGTTTTTAATGACAATTGGAACTTGGCTTCCATCGATTTCAGGTTTTGTTCCTGATCGGCTTGTACCGTGTTGTTTTTATTCGGGCTTGATGGACGTTCATTTTTATCTGAAGTCCAGTATCCCGGCATTAAATACACAGGTTGATAGCCGCGAATATTCCACGTCCCTAATTTACTCTCTGGAGAAAGTTCCCAACGACTATCCAATAATGAAAGATTTGGATTGAGGTTCGGTGCTTCTACAGCAAATAAACGGTCCGTAAACGCATGACTGACTTTTTCTTTGAAAGTTAGCTTCTCTGTCGGTTCAGGCTTAATTTCTTGTGCGGCTTGACGCTCAGAGACCAACATTTCTTTTTCAGCAGGTTGCACTTTAAACAAAGCGTCATAACACGATAATCGCTCTGCATTTGACTCAAGTGCCACACATGCTTCAGCGGTAGCTGGTTTAACAGCCACTTCCGCATTTTGTGCATTTACAGTATTGACATACATTGAACTGAGCGCAATGAGGCTCAGTTGCAATGTCGTACGCTCAAGAGATTTGAACGCCATAAAAACCCCTTTTTTGTTTTAATTCACTTGTTTTATTTCGAAACCAAGCTCAACCAAAGCCTCTCGCTTCGCCACGGGTGCAACCACAGCTTTTGTCGGTTGTTGTTCAACCAAGTACGCCACAGCAACACGTTTTAGATCATCCAAAGTCACATTCAACAGACGTTCACGTAACATTTGACGGAAAGCTGGCGTGCGTTTATGCAATAAAGCATAACAAGCTGTAATGGCTTCACCCGCTGGTGAACCCGGTTTATCCATGCTGGCAATTAGACCCAAAATCGCTTCTTCTAGCTGATGCGGTTGTTGTTCAGCATTCAGTAGCCACTGCACACTTGCGTCAAAATCTTTAAACGTTTCAGCTAAACGTGGGTCACGGTAGCTATAGAAACGAAATGAACATGCATTACCGTCATAGCTTGCACCACCACCATAAGCACCACCTTTTTCACGAATCGCGCTATGCAAGAAGCCATTACGTAGATAAGCCGCCAAAATCATTAAAGGTGCTGCATCTGGATGTGACACTTCCACCGCAGGATATGCTGAAGCGCAGAACTGAACATTGGCTTGAATGAGCCAAGCTTCGTCATTGTTGCTATCTGCAAAATTCACTTGAGTTAAAGCATGTGGGTTATCATCAATCGCCACTTTATCCCAAATGGTTTGAACTTCTTCAACCAATCGGTCTGAATGATGCTCCTCACACACCACCAAGAATTGTTTTGGTGCTTTAAGCAAACGGTTGTGAATTAACTTAAGCTCATCAATCAAGGCATTATAAGCCGTGTCGTCTTGCTCAATTTTGCTGACAAGTTCTGACAGCCAGTTCAGCGCGCCTAGGCCTGTATTATGATAATCACGTAGCGCCAATGCACTATGTTGCCGACCTGCAATTTGCATTGCATAACTATGACCAGAACCAGATACACGTGACTGCCAACGTGCTTTACGTTGTTGCAATAACTCTACGATACGATTTTTTTCATCAAAACGTAGCTGTTCAAAAGCCAATTTCAATAAGCGAATGGCTTCAAGATTATTCACCAATGATTTAGTGGTCAACGTTAGCCAAGCACTAATTTGACCTTTATCATCCACTTTTGAACGCAGCGATGCACCCATACCTAAACCGCCACTCACAGCTGTTTGCAACTGTTGTAGCTCTAAGTAGTCGTATTCACCTGCACCAACTTCACCCATCAAAATCGATAAAAGATTGAAATACGGCGATTGCACCACTTCATCAGGAATCTGAATCAAAACTTGTTGGTAATAAAGACCATTGGTGCCTGCGTGGTAAAGATTTAACGGCGTATCCAAGCCATTACTGATAATTTCGCGTAATTGACCTTGTACAATCTGTAATTGTGCAGGAACGTCTTCTAAACCTACTTTAGGCAATAGGTTCAAATCATCTGGGGTATCTTGACGAATGTTCAGTGCTTCAGTCTGCGCAATAATCTCTGCTTTTTGCGCTTCAGTTAAGTTCGCATCAATTTCTTTTAAACGTGCTTTTTCTGCTGCCGCTTCCAACGCATTTTTTTCAGCATCAGGAACCAAAGTTAATTGCACACGATGTTGATTATCTAGCAAGTATGTTTTGATTAAGTTAGATAACCACATTGGGTCTTTCAACTCTTCCTTCACTTGTTCAATGGCCGTATCCACATCCCAAACATCCACAGGGTCTGAATGGTGAATCGCACTGCTTAAACCATTCAGAATTAAGCTTAGGCCATATGGTGTACCATCACCATTGATTTCACGCTGATGCAATTCAATTTGATGCAAAATCGCCTCAACTAAAGCCGGGTCAACAGGCTTAGCCGCAACGTCTTCTAATACTTTAAACACGCCATTTTTAAATTGTTCTGCATGCTCAGGGTTGGAACCTTGAATTGCACAGTAGAACGTCATTTCATAGTTTGAGTCATCTACGCCCATGAATGGACCAGTAGACTGTGCATAACCACAGGTTTCTAAGTAATGACGTAATGGCGAAGCAGAATCTTCAAGCAATACCCCCTCAACCAAACGCATACCTAAACGTAATTTGATATTACTTGCTTCAGGCAATAACCAAGAAAGCACATGATATGTTTTGTCTTTGAGGTCTTCAGCATCAACTGCATACGTTTCAGTTACAGTTACAGGCGCAGTTAAACGACGCTCAGGTTTTGAATATAGCGTTTGACCTTTTTCAAATTTTGACAAAGCAAGCGTTTCAAACTGTTCTTGTAAATTATATGCAGGCTCATTACCAAAGGTCATAAACACCGCATTACTTGGGTGATAATGTGATTTGTAGAAACTGACCAACTCTTCATAGCTTAAGTCAGGAATGTCTTTAGGATCACCACCTGAGTTGTAATGATAAGTTGTTTCTGGGAATAAATGATGGGCAAGTTGGTGATACAATTGATCTGAAGGTGAACTCATGGCACCTTTCATTTCATTAAATACCACGCCTTTATATACAGCTTCGCCATTTTCTAGCTCAATACGAATCCCTTCTTGCGCAAAATCAAGCGGGTTCAAATTCGCAGCAAAAGCAGCATCCATATAAACTTCTAACAAGTTTTGGAAATCTTTTTTGTTTTGCGTTGCAAATGGATAAGCCGTCCAATCCGCAGCGGTAAACGCGTTCATAAACGTATTGAGGGAACGACGAATCATTAAAAAGAATGGGTCACGTACAGGGAACTTTTCTGAGCCACAAAGTGCCGTATGCTCAAGAATATGCGCCTCACCTTTTGAATCCATCGGCTGCGTACGGAAGGCAACTAAAAATACATTTTCATCATGGTTTGTGGCTAAGTGATAATGCACCGCGCCAGTCACTTTGTGTTTATATTCAGACACTAAAATGTCTAAAGCTTCAACATGATGTTGACGAATCAACTGAAACGCGGGATGTACAGTTTGAGAAATGGTTTCAGTGACATCTACAGTCATGTGTGCTCCTAATCTATTCATTTAAATTAGGCAAAGTATACCTTAAAAAATCACAACTAGATTCACCGAAACAACATTTCCAACTGTTTTAATCAACTTGAACTTTAATTTTAAAAATCACTTGTTTTCGCACTAAAACATTTAGACAGATTTTATGGATTGCCTATCATTTCGTGTTGACCAATAGACGCAAATCACAATCGCCAATAACAATACAAAAGAAGCCATAAAGCGACTTAAATCCAATCCACCTGAACTGATGGGCTTATCTAAAAAATCGCCGACAACTGCGCCCAATGGACGTGTCAAAACAAAAGTAGCCCAAAATAAAATCGTCTTTGAGACCCGACTAAAAAAATACAACAACGCCATCAATACGATTAGACCACCAAATAGCCATATACCACCGCTATAGCCTAATCCTGCACTATCGGAAGTCCAGTCCCCCAAAGCTGTACCTAGCGTTTGAGAAAATGTAATCGTCAACCAATAAAAGATCTGTGTTCGCGGCAAATTCACCACGCTTGGATTGATCGAGCCTTCGACTCGATACCAACTAAAAAGCGATACGAGCACCAAACTGAGTAACAGAAAACTACCACCCAAGTAGCCAATCCCTAAAGAACGATCTACAAAATTCGCTAAAGTCGTACCTACCGTTGTACTGGCAATAATCGTGGCCCAATATAAATAAGGTTTATAGGCTTTGGACTGTATTTGAAAATACAGCAGACTGATAAATATGCCTGCGAAAATAAAGGTACTGAGTAAATAGCCCAAATTTAAGGACATGGACAATGCATCAACACTGGTTTCACCAAAGATGGTCGCAAAAATTTTGGTCAACCAAAACAGTGCGGTAATCTGGGGGACTTTTTTAACGTAGTCTTGTAGTTCATGCATATGCATATGCATATGCATCACTCAATGCAGTTATTTTGATGCTTATATCTTCGATAACTGAAATGAATTTTTGCTTAAAATAAGGCACTCTTTTTTTAGAATTGTCACAAGAAAAAAAGCACCCGATATCGGATGCTTCATTTACAGTATTTAGAGTCTATTTTTGGATTTAAAACTAAACTAGATATTTGAAATAATTATAATTTGGATGACTTTCGACATAGACATAATTCTGTTTTTGATAGAATTTTGCAGCATTTTTAAGCTCAGTATTTAAGCACAGTGCAGAAAAGTGTTTTTTTGCACCCTTTTCCAATTCCACCAATAGCTGCTTACCCACGCCATGCTGACGGTACTGCGGATGCACATAGAAACGGCGAACTCGTCCAATCCGTTCTTCTACACCAGTATCACCCCATTGCTGATTTAAACCGCCACAAGCAATTAATTTATCGCCATCATAAGCAAGCAATAATTGCTCACCCGTTTGGTCAAAACGATTTTTACCACTTTGATATTCTTCAATTAAACGGTGTATAAATGTATAGCCTTCATGCTGCGCCAAAGCAGCAATATTTTCGATTTGAGCAGGAAGTTGCTCTGCTGGAAGAATCGTAATTTCCATATATTCACACTTTTAATCTGTTATCTATTTATGATGACCAAATCATCTTGATTCAGTCTGAACACCCTATAGCTCTATAAAAGTAAAATTTTTCGATTTGCACAATAGCAAAGCTGATTAAAACGGCAACTAATTCAAAAAAAATGTAAAAATATAATGGATTTGCCCGATTTTTATACACACTTGTCCTTTAATTGAATTTTTTTCAACAAACTACAGCAATCCTGAGCATTCGTGTAAACTTAGCACTTTCATTTTTTTGATGTGAACATACAACATGGCAACTGTTGACCTTTTTGCAATTGGTAATGCACTTATTGACCAAGAATTTAAAGTCTCTGACGAATTCCTAATTCAACACAATCTGCAAAAAGGTACGATGCAACTGACAGATGGCGATACTCAAGCAGCCCTTTATAACAATCTAAAAGCCACTCAAGAATATAAAGGTCAAGCTTCTGGTGGTTCTGCAGCAAATACAACGGTTGCTTTTAGTGCTTTAGGCGGAACTGCATTTTATGGTTGTCGTGTCGGCAATGATGACTTAGGTCAAATTTACCTAAATGGTTTAAACGACGCTGGCATCCAAACTGCAACTCAATCAATCAGTGAAGGTGTAACTGGCACATGTATGGTATTGGTCAGCCCTGATTCTGAACGTACGATGCATACTTACCTCGGTATTACTGCGGAATTGACTGATAGCCAAATTGATTTTGGCAGCTTAAATACTGCGAAATGGTTATATATCGAAGGTTATCTTTCAACATCAGACAGCGCACGCCTTGCGGTAAAACAAGCACGCCAAATCGCCAAAGCCAATGGTGTACAAATTGCATTGACCTTATCTGATCCAGCAATGGTGCAATATGCACGTCAAGGTCTAGATGAATTACTCGATGATGGCGTGGACTTATTGTTCTGTAATGAACAAGAAGCACTGATGTATACAGAAACAGATCATTTAGATGCTGCACTTACGAAATTGCAATCACTAAGCAAACACATTGTCATTACATTAAGTGCCAAAGGTGCCTTAATTCATAATGAAGCCGCAACATTTACCGTGCCAGGTCGTAAAGTTACCGCAGTAGATACCAATGGTGCTGGTGATGCTTTTGCTGGTGCTTTCCTATACGCACTCAATGCAGGTCATGACTATCAAACGGCTGCTGAACTTGCCATCTTGATCTCAAGTGAAGTTGTGGCTCAGTTTGGTCCACGCCTAGCAGTTGAAGACTATGCTCAGCTTTTACAATCATTTCAGAAGGAATGTGCTTAATGTTTAAAATTTGCATGACGGATGATGTGCCTGAACGTGAAGCACGATCATTCGAAACGCCTGAAGGTGAAACGATTTTTATCACCCAACGTGATGGCATGTTTTACGCTTATCAAAATAACTGCCCACACTTGCACGTGGAACTTGAGTTTCTTGAAAATCAGTTTCTAGATCGTGACCAAGAGTTTATTGAGTGCTCAACACACGGCGCACTGTTTATGGTCGACTCTGGGGAATGTATTTCTGGCCCATGCCAAGGTCAAGCCCTTGAAAAAGTGAACATTAACGTGCATTCTGACGGTGGAATCTACCTCACAGAAGAATAAACACTGGAATACAACCATGTCCGCATTTTTAACAGACTATAACTTAATACCCTTTCATTTAAGTTTATTGGCCGTACTGTTATTGGGCATGGTTGAAACCATTGGCTATTACATCAATATTAGTCCTAGCCAAGTTTTGAAAAGAATTGCCCCACAGCGCATACAAGAATTGGCATTATTGAATGTCAAATTTTCCAAGACTCTGATTTTGTTCTTTCTACTGATGAATTTTAGCTTTGCAGGCTATGTACTTCAGTTCTGTATTCACGCTAAAGAAGGTCAATTCGTTCCCGCTTATTATCTTATTTTACCTGCGTTGATTATTGCCATATTCTTTACGGTATTTATGATTCATTGTTTGGATCAGGTTGTACCGCCCAAATATAAAAAACAAACCGTTAACCTACTGGGTCGTCTAGCAACCATTTCAAGTGGAAATGCCCGTCCCGGCTTTTCGGCTCAAGCGCGTGTGCGTGATGAGTTTGGTCAACTACATTATGTGCAAGTTGAACCAGAGTTTGGTGAGTTAGAATTTCAGTCAAAAATCATTTTGATTCGACAAAAAAAATCACACTATATTGGCAAAAAAATCAGTGTGTCGAACCGTCTATTTAATCCATCCTAGTGACAATCTAAGCGACAACTTGTTATCTTTTTTCAAATCATAAAAAAGCCAGAATTCTCTGGCTTTTATTCAATCTAATACCATCAAATAATATTGTGATTAACGCTTAAGAAAACCTGAGACCAAATTCATCACGTGTTGAATATCAGCATTCGCTTCTTGCTGATTGGTTTGTCCAGCTTGTGGCGTCAATGAGTCAATAATTTGTGGCAATACCGTTGAAATTGCACTATACACATCTTGTTTCTGAGTTTGTGTTTCTTGTGCAACTTGCTCCACTTCGGCATCATCAAATAAATTTTGTACTTGTTGATTATTCACAGCAGCATTATCGCCAGGGCCTGTAGATACCCAATCATCAACCTGACTGCTCAAGCCCTGTCCACGTAATTTATCCAAAGCACCTTGTAGGCCACCTTGTTTTTGAATCCAAGCCAGCACCAGAGGTAACACTGCTACTAAAATGGTTGAAGCATTGCCACCACTACTACGTTGCTGCGGCTGCGCTGCACCACCTAGTTGGCCCAACACAGAGCCAAGAATTCCACCCAAACCACCCGCTTGGTTTTGAGCATTGTCTTGGGTATTTTGAGTGCCTGCATTTGCACCCAATTGACCCAGCACCGAACCTAAAATACCGCCCAAGCCACCTTGTTGATTTTGATTGTTTGCACCACCAAGGGCCTGCTTTGCTAAAATCTCAACAATATTATTTAAATTTGTCATTTTATTTTTCCCAGTGAAACCTAGATAAACTTAATTACAGCATACGTGGGAAAAGACAAATTTTTCATAAATGTTTGTTAATTTTTTGCAATTTTTCACAGGCTAAGTATTTGTTACCAACGGAATTTATCCCAGTTTTCAGGATTTGCCCAAAATTTAGAGTTAAACCAATCTGGAATGTGTTTATAAGTCAAAATATTAAACTGCCATAAAGCAAAATCACTTTCATGCGTGGTTTTATCAATGAGCTGAGTAAAGCCTAAAGCACGTAATAATTGTTCATCGTGTAATTTACTCACCACTACGATGCGTTTAGCGAATAGGTCACGCAATTTTACCAACATCTGCGTTTTCTGCTGCTGATCCAAACTCAACATCGTTTCAGTATCAAGAATCACAAATCCAAGGTCAAAACGCTGGGTAAAAGGCAGATTTAAAAACTCAGTTACGTTAAAATGTTGCCATTGAATTGGATGAAATTGATTGTATTGCTCAAGATCTTGACCAATGCAGATTGCGGTTGAAATGGGCTGCTCTTTTGACAAATCGTCTAGCATAGAAGTGATGACATTTTGTTCAGCCATTGACCGCATCCTTAATAATGAAGTGAGTATTCGTATGGAACTACAAGGCATTTGCCATAAAATGCATGCAGGTCTTAAAGACCTTAGTGTAACTGATCAACATACACACAAGGCAAATGTTGAGTATAAATTTATTCTAGATCGCTCAGAAGTTGATCTACCGTTTAGCCTTGGCCAAGAAATTGAAATCGAAGCCACGGGAAATATCTACTGCATTTCTTGCGGCGCAAAAACGCCTAAATCGTATTCACAAGGTCATTGCTTCAAATGCATGAAGACTAAGGCTTCTTGTGATATGTGCATTATGAAGCCTGAAACCTGTCATTATCATCTCGGGACTTGCCGTGAGGATGATTTTGCCCATGAAGTTTGCTTTCAACCGCATATTGTCTATTTAGCCAATTCGAGTGCCTTAAAAGTGGGGATTACCCGCTTGGGTCAAATGCCTACACGTTGGCTAGACCAAGGTGCGACGCAAGCTTTGCCGATTATGAAAGTTGGTTCACGTCGCTTATCTGGTAAGCTTGAAGTCATGTTTGGTACGCAAGTGGCCGATAAAACCGATTGGCGTAAATTGCTCAAAGGTGAAGCAGAACCAATCAACCTGATCGAAATTCGCGACCAATTGGTAGAAGAATTCGCACCAAAAATTCAAACCATTCGCGAAGAATTTAGTCAAAACTTAGAGTTTAATGAAACTGTTGAACTGCTAGAAGATGAGTTGCCACGCCAATTTATCTACCCGGTAGAAGAATATCCTGAAAAAATCAAATCGCATAATTTGGACAAAACACCGATTATTCACGGAAAATTACAAGGGATTAAAGGTCAGTATCTGATTTTGGATACCGGTGTGATTAATATTCGAAAATACACTGGCTATGAAATTAAAGTACGTACTTAAATCGACTCAAAGTATCTAATTAAGTTTAAAAAAGCGAGATATTTCTCGCTTTTTTACACCTACTCTACCAATCTGATTCATTGAACAGTTGAAAGAAACTTTAAATATGGCAACGCCATTAACTGCTCCGCTTCTAAGATTGGCATATGACCAACATGGTCTAAAATCAGAGGCTTTTCGGCTTTTTTAAATAAGCGTCTCAGTTCTTCTGCTACTTCAACATTGATAATCTGATCTTGCTTCCCCCAGATAATAAACACAGGTGCATCAATGCCTCGTGCAGCCAAAGCAAAGGACTCTGGCGTATACAAGGTGGCCATTTTTTGCAGTTGCTCCACCATTTTATTGGTTTGTTTAGACTGAACGATCATCAACTTTTCTTGCCCAATTTTTAATTCTTGTGGAATAAAAGGCGGAGATTGCATCACGATCTTCATCACGCGATCAAAATCACCGGTTTTTCTGACCACTAGCTCTGCAAGCTTTGCCGTATCTTTTAGATATACTGTATTGCTCGACTTAAAGACACCAGCCGAATCCACCAACAATAAAGATTTCACTTCTAAGGGATACTGAGCGCTATAGAGCATGGCAATTGCACCACCCATCGAATGCCCTGCGATATGTAAATTTGGATCTAACTTTGCAGCATCAATAAATCGTCGTAATTTTTCAGTTAAATTTGGAATTGATAGATCAAATTGATCTGTGACAATAGTTTCTCCATGTGCTGGCAGATCTGGAATAATGACATGATAATTGGGCGTTAAATAACGGGCAACGCGGTTCCAATTATCACGCGTGCCTGACAAACCATGTAGCAATAACAGCGTCGGTTTTCGTGGATCTCCTCCTTCACTATATGTCCACTCGATTTCATTATTTTTGACTTTTTTACTACTCAAGCCCGCCCAAGCTCTTTCCTGCTCTAAAACTTTTTGAAAGTTTAGTTCTGCAGCTTGAATACTACTGGCAACGCAAATCGTTAGTAGCATCTGTATCATGTGTTTAAAATAATGATCCATCCATCGCAATAACGGGTTCTTTAAACGTTTACATTGAGGCATATACAGAGATATCATCCGCTTAATCCTTTGTTGTGATGAGTTATTTTTTTCATATTATTTTTTGAGAACACCAATCTACGATGCTAGAGTCAATATTTCATATGCCAAATCTTTTAAATAAAAATTATATCTGTCAATTTAAACCAAAAAAAACCAGCTCGGAAGCTGGTTCATATTTCTAAGCAAGCCAATCAGACGGTGTCAGTGGAGCTTCAATGAGTAAGCTTGGATATTCAAGCGCAGGAAGTATAGCGGGCGGATTTGAAACGTCGCTGCCCAATGCGATCAAATCCTGTTCATCGGTGTGCAATACAATTGGGACTTCATTCGCATCCTGTAAAAGCGTATCTAGATTGATCACAGATTGAATCGGCTCAATTTGACTGTCATTTTGGTTTTCAGTTTGTTCATCACTCAGTTCATCACTTACCAGTAAAATCTCTGTAAGTTCAGCTGATGATTCAGGTTGTGCAAGTATCAGTTTAGCTATTGAGATTTCAGGCGATTGAACACCACGACTGTCTTCCGCCACGATTGTTGCAAAACCGCCATTTTGAATCGGGTTATCCATCGACCAAAAACCACTTTCATTGGCATACGTCACGTACTCTTGACCATTGGCTGTAACAATGATTTTAGCCTGTTGAAATGCATTGCCTTCGAGTTTTTCACTATTTAGCGTCACTTCTGGTGCTGGTAGTACATAGCTTGGATTTTCAGGCGGGGTCTGAATAAATGGAAATGCCAAGCCAATCGCAGGAGATTGCTGACCAAATTGATCTTCCACAACAATCATCAACATGCCACCATTTGCCACTGGATTTTCTATTGACCAATCACCATTTTCATCGACCTGAATACGATAGACCGCTTGATCCGACTAAATCACAACAGTCGTATTTGGTGCGGCAGTACCTGATATCACCGCGCCAGACTCTAAAATCGTAACAGCTTGCGGTAAAATGATTTGCGCTGTATGCAACGCCTCAGAACGATTACCGTCCTGATCAATTGCCACAACACTTATTGCACCTGTGGTCGTTAAAGGATTGAGCATCGACCAATCGCCATTTACATCAGCAACTGTTATAAACTCTTGCTCACCATAGTTCACAACCACCGTATTTCCTGCATCAGCTTTACCAACCAAATATTCGCCTTTTTCAATTATTTCCGGCATCTTGGGTAGCACACTTGGCTCTTGCAATTGGAGCAATCATTATTGCCTCTGAGCGTAAGCCATGATGATTTACCGCATAAATTGTGGCAACTCCACCATCCTTCAGTGGATTATCAATCTGCCGATGTCCTTGTTTATCCACTTTGACGCGTGTAACAGTTTCACCGACTGAAATGATCACCCATGTTTTTGGCTCTGCCGTGCCAGTTATAAGATCATCTAGTCCAGTCACTTCTGGTGTTGAGGGAATATGCTGATGCTGTGATTTCCCCTGAATCAGCAACTGCTTTATTTCAACTTGCCCCAAAATATTTTTTAAAATACCGTTTAAATGATTCATCTTTTGCATAACACCCTCAAATCACATCATTATATTTTTTAGGAAACTGCCTTCCCAAACTCAATTTAAGAGAATTATTCAAATAGTCAATTTTATTTAATCTTTGTTTTTAAAAGTTTTTCTTAAAGTGTGATGCATTAAACTTAAACATAAAAAAACCAGCTCGAAAGCTGGTTTTTTTTAAAGCTGCCTTAATTATTTAATTTTGGCATGATCTTTTAGATAACGTGTGTAGTCATCAAATTCTTGTTGACCACGAAGCTGTTGATAAAGTTTTGTTAACTCATCTAACTGCTCACCCGTTAATGCCGCATCAGATTGTTTGTTCACTGCAGTCACAGCAACCACAACCAATTCATTTGGTAGATTAGTCGTAGTAACAGACCAATGACCTGCTTTCGGCGCTTTTACACTAAATGCAGCACGTTGAATTTCGCGTTTCAACAAACCATCAGCACGAGTGAAGGTACCCGCATTTTCAAAGTTTAAATTGCCTTTCACGACTGAAGCAGCAGGTTTTGCAGCAAACTCTTTCAATGTCGCTTGAATCTGGGCTTTTGCAGCATCAGACGCTTTCTTTTCAATCAGCTGAGTTTTCACATGCGCTTTCGCTTCAGCTAAGGTTTGAACACCTGCAGCATGATAGTTACGCACTTTTACCCAAACTACATCACCGTTTTTCAACTGAATGCTAGATGAAACATTACGTTCACCATTTTTAACATCATCGTTAAACAATTTAACTTTGACGTTTGCATCACTTAGAACAGGATGTTGCGATGCTAATGTTAAGCCATTCAATGATTGAACTTTTACGCCTTTCACTTCTTGACCCACGACATCAAGGGCATCACTGCTCACCACCATATCATTGAGGCTGTTTACAGTGTCAGAAAAAACATTGGCTTTTTTCGAAGCAGCGACTTCTGCTTGCAGACGTGCTTTTTCTTGTTCAAATGAAGGCACTTTTACAGCTGGCGCCACTTTTTCGATCAAGTGATAACCACTGTCTGTTTTCACTGGAGCAGTCACTTGACCAGCTTGAGCACCTTCAACTGCTGCATCAAATGCATCACCAAATACACCTTTTTCATAAGCAACCAGTTCACCACCTTTTGCTTTAGATTCCGGATCTTCAGAGAATTGCGCTGCAGCTTGGTCAAAGCTTAAACCCGCTTTAATTTTAGCTTGAACACTTTCAGCCAGTTTTTTAGCTTCGGCATCTGAACGATTGTCCGCAGTGATCATGATGTGCTTAACGAGTGGTTTAACTGACTTCTGTGCATTCTCAACAAAGCTGTTATACGCTTCTTTCAATTCAGCATCAGTTGCAGCTTCTACTGGTGCAGTAATATTGGCAGGTGTTAATACGACAAAATCTGCATCAACACTGGTTGCTTGCTTAAATTTGTTTTTATGCTGCTCATAATAAGCCGCAATTTCAGCATCAGATACTTTTACATTTTTCTTGTAATTTTCAAGATTAATGCTCGCCAACTGAATACTACGTTGTTCCGTTTGTAAGTTCGCAATTTGCAAGATATCAAGCTTACTCACCAATGCATATTCCATAAATGTTGTAGACAACATTTTTAAAGCATGGTCTTTACGTAAATTATCAATGAATGTGCGATTCGTCATACCAATCGATTCGAGGTATCGCGCAAACGCTTCATCAGAAAATTGACCATTGACTTGAAAGCTTGGCTGTTGATGAATCATTTGCACAATTTGTGCATCACTCAAGCTAATGCCTAATTTATCAGCTTGTTGCAATAGCAATTGGCGTGAAACCAAAGTATCCATCGCTTTATTGCTAATGAAATTTTGATTCAATAATGTTTCATCACCCTGAGCATATGCCAGATATTGTTCTTTTAATGAGTTCGTCAGTGCTTCGAGTTCTTTTTGAGAAATTTCAGTACCGTTTACAGTCTTTGCTGCATCTTTAGATCCACCACTAAAATATCCTTCAATACCTACAAGTGCTAAAGGGGTCAAAAACAAAACGAGCAAGACCTTGCCCAGCCAACCCTTAATGACTTTACGAAACGATTCCATAAGTATTCCAATATTTTATTTGCGGTGAATTTTAACCGAAAACCCGAGATGAATGAATGCGATATATCAATTAATCACATTTACCAATAAAAAACGCGCCAAATAATGGCGCGTCTCATGTGCTTAATAAGATTAAGCTACAGAATCTTTCAAGCCTTTACCAGCTTTGAAGCTAGGAACTTTGCTTGCTTTGATTTCTAAAGTCGCACCAGTTTGTGGGTTACGACCAGTACGTGCAGCGCGTTCTTTAACGCTGAAAGTACCAAAACCAACTAAAGTAACTGTATCACCAGCTTTCAATGCATTGGTAACTGCAGCAATTGTAGCATCTAAAGCTTTACCGGCATCGGCCTTAGATAATCCCCCATTTTCGGCAATTGCATCAATTAATTCTGATTTATTCATGAAAATTACGTCCTCTTAATATCGTTTATTTAAGGTTCAAGAATTTGTATAAAACGCCATAACGCCTTTATAGCAATGCTTTAGGGTTAAACGCAATACTCCTCAACCTCTTTTTATAGAATTTTTTGACGAAAAAAACCTTGAAAATTCGATAATAGTAAAAAAGTTAGTGTTTTTTTAGTATTTCGGCCCTCAGTTGGGCATTTTCTTCGGCCAATAGGTCAACTTTAGTATGTAATTGAAGTATAAGCCTTTCTACGTGCTGTAAATCCTTTACAGTCACCAATCCTAAACGGTTTAAGGAATGATTAACACCATTATCTAAAATTTTTTCTACTTTATCTTTCGTATCAGTTACAGATTCTTTGGCTTTTTCTGAAACTTTTTCGACAGTTTGATCTGCAATATCAATCGTTTTGGACTCAAGCTCCTCTCCAACTTTGACTAAAGAGTCAAAAAGCTTATTTCCTTCACCCTCAGCACGTGAAAAAGCACCTAATCCAGCCAACCAAATCTGTTTGGTATATTTGCGAAAATCCATTTTAGAGCGACGGTCAGAATGACTACGTACGCGAGTTTTAGCCGGCTTTTCTGCTTTTTCTTGTGCATCATCAATTATGCTTTCTGTATTTTCCATAATCCGCACTTCTCCTGATTATTTTATGTGCACAGCAACATGTGATTCTTCATTTTAACAACATAATAGCAAACATATGACTTGATAGATTGATTAAACTGTTCTACAAAGCTGGTGAATTACCAACTTTTTGGTATATTCTAAGTTCCTCTAGAGCAGGATGCTCAGTTTCCAGTGCTTTCAGATTTTAACAAGGACATTTTTTTTATGAGTGATACGCAACAAACACAAGCTCAACCACATTTGTTGCTTACTATGACCCTGATTGTTTTAGAAACGATTTTTACTTTCATTTTAAAACATGACCGTGTTGTAGCATTACAAGCTAAAAAATTTGTTGATCAAAAAGTCGCACTGAAAATAAATAGCTACATCCCTTATTTTGACTTTTATGTTCAGTTTACTGAGCACGGTATTCTGTTCGACACGAAATCTCCAGATAAAGCCATCGACCTTGATGTCCGCACGACATTAATGGATTTGGTGAAAATTTTTGTATTTGGTAATCGTAAAAGCATCAAAACCATGCGGATCGATGGTGATGTGGTTCTGAAAGATGAATTTCGCGATCTGGTTTCATTATTTGGTGTGCCGAAAATTTTATCTGACTGGAAACACTGGCTGTCTGAACCTGTCGAAGAAAACGATATCGTTGCGTCTAAAAAACGTATTGCCCCCCTTTTAGAAAAAATTGAACAGCAACGCTCTAAAATCAACACACTGCAAGTTGAAGTTAAACAATACAAAAACCGTATTAAGCGTATCGAACGCCGTCAAAAGCGGATTAATATCGCTTTTAGTCTAATATCTGTTCTTTTAATAACGTTATTAGTGTATAATGTGTGGTTCAAATAAATACATAATTTTTCAGACAAAATAAAACAAATAAACAATCTCAAAAAAACTTGACTATTTTAGTCAGGATTCATAAAATCTGCACATCTAGACTTAACATGTGTATCGAATCATGCGCTTAACAACTCGCGGTCGCTACGCAGTGACTGCTCTACTTGATCTAGCTTTGCAGCCAACTGAACAAACGATCACTCTTGCAGAAATTGCAGCTCGTCAAACCATTTCAGTGGCCTATCTTGAGCAGTTATTTGCAAAATTAAAGCGTCACGGCTTAGTTTCCAGCATCCGTGGAGCAAACGGTGGTTATCACCTAGCTCGTAGTGCTGAAGACATCACTGTTTTGGAAATTATTGAAGCTGTAAATGAAACAGTTGATGCAACCCGTTGTGACCACAAAGGCAACTGCCAAAATGGTGCAATGTGCTTGACTCACGATTTATGGCAGGAACTCTCCCACCACATTGCCGATTATCTTGCAAAAATCACCCTTGCTGACCTTGTAGCACGCGATAACGTTCAAACCGTATCTATTCGTCAAAATTCAGCAAACTTTGATTCAGCCCTTTTATCGGTTACAGGTATTTGACATGAAGCGTCCTATTTATCTTGACTATGCAGCAACTACACCTGTAGACCCTCAAGTCGCAGAACGTATGATGGAATGTCTAACGTTTGACGGTACTTTTGGTAATGCAGCTTCTCGTTCTCATGCTTACGGCTGGCAGGCAGAAGAAAAAGTAGAATATGCACGTGAACAAGTTGCTAATCTAGTAAAAGCTGATCCACGCGAAATCGTTTGGACTTCTGGTGCAACTGAATCTGACAACCTTGCGCTTAAAGGTATTGCTCAGTTCTATGCATCTAAAGGCAAGCACATTATTACAAGTAAAATTGAACATAAAGCAATTCTTGATACTTGCCGCGAGCTTGAAGAAGAAGGCTTCGAAATTACTTATCTTGAGCCAGAAGCAAAAACAGGTTTAATTACACCTGAAATGGTTCAGGCTGCCCTTCGTCCAGATACGATTCTTGTATCTTTGATGATGGTGAACAATGAAATCGGTACAACTACAGATGTAGCTGCAATCGGTGAATTGACTCGTGCAAACAAAACTTATTTCCATGTAGATGCTGCGCAAGCTGCTGGTAAAGTAGAAATTGATCTTTCAACAATGAAAGTTGATTTGATGAGTTTCTCTGGCCACAAAATCTATGGTCCTAAAGGTATTGGTGCTCTTTATGTACGTCGTCAACCACGTGTACGTATTAAAGCGCAAATGCACGGTGGCGGTCATGAACGTGGTATGCGTTCAGGTACGCTAGCGACTCACCAAATCGTGGGTATGGGCGAAGCGTTCGAACTTGCAGGCAAAAACTTACATGCCGAACAAACTCGTATTCGTGTACTTCGTGACAAACTTTGGAATGGCTTGCAAGGTCTTGAACAAGTCTTCCTGAACGGTCACCCAGAATACAACGTTGCAAACTATCTAAACGTCAGCTTTAACTTCGTTGAAGGTGAATCGTTAATGATGGCACTTAAAGATTGCGCAGTATCTTCTGGTTCTGCATGTACATCAGCAACTTTAGAACCATCCTATGTACTTCGTGCATTGGGTCTTTCAGATGAATTGGCTCATAGCTCGATTCGTTTCAGCTTTGGTAAATACACCACTGAAGCCGATATTGACCATGTACTTGAAATTACCAAAGCAGCAGTTGAAAAACTACGTGATCTTTCACCGCTTTGGGATATGTACAAAGAAGGTATCGACCTTAATTCTGTAGAATGGGCTGAACACTAATTCATCCCGGTGAGATAGCTTTTATTTTAAGGCTATCTCATTGATTAACGTAATTTCACCCCCATATTAATCTTAAGGCTGACCCCGAGGTTTGGAGAAGCGTCATGGCTTATAGCGAAAAAGTAATTGATCATTACGAAAACCCTCGTAATGTTGGTGTTTTAGACAAAAATGCAGAAAACGTTGGTACAGGTATGGTCGGTGCACCAGCTTGTGGCGATGTTATGCGTCTACAGATCCAAGTTGATGACAACGGCATAATTGAAGAAGCTCGCTTCAAAACTTACGGTTGTGGTTCAGCAATTGCATCTAGCTCATTAGTAACAGAGTGGCTAAAAGGCAAAACTCTTGATGAAGCTCAAGCAATTAAGAACATTGATATTGCAACTGAACTTGCACTTCCACCAGTAAAAGTACACTGCTCTGTACTTGCTGAAGATGCAATCAAAGCTGCTGTAGAAGACTACCGTAGCAAGAAAGTAAAAGCTTAATTGTTTACGTGTTTTAAAAAAGATTAACGGAGTTTTCATGATTCATTTAACTGAAAATGCTGCAACTCATATCAGCAATTACATCAAGAATCGCGGTAAGGGTGAAGGCATTCGCGTTGGCGTGAAAACTTCTGGCTGTTCTGGTTTAGCTTATGTACTTGAGTTTGTCGATGATATTGACACGCATGACCAAGTATTCGATCAGTTTGGCGTAAAAGTATTCGTTGATCCAAAAAGCTTAGTTTATCTCGAAGGTATGGAGATGGACTATGTGAAAAATGGATTAAACGAAGGTTTTGAATTTAATAACCCAAATAAAAAAGGCGAATGTGGCTGCGGCGAATCGTTTACGGTTTAAGCCTTTTCCACACTCCTTTTTCGCATTAAAACAGTGTAAAATTCACTGTTTTAATTGCATTTAAAGCAACACTTTTTGCACCTCTATTGCGGACACCATCTCCCATGAATCATTTTGAGTTGTTTAACTTACCTGTAGCACTCGATATTGATTTAGCAGTTTTAAAATCTGAATTTTTAAAGTTGCAGCAACAATATCATCCAGATAAAGCCGAAGACAAAGATCTAGCCCTGATTAAATCCAGTGAGATTAATCAAGCATTTAAAGCTTTATCCAATGTTGATAGCCGCGCTGCATATCTATTAAGTCTCAAAAAACAAGATTATCACCTTGATCAATCAATTAGTGATTTTGAGTTCCTACAAGATGCCTTAGAAATTCGTGAACAGTTAGATGAGGCAGGCACTGCTGATGACCTCACTTCACTTAAAACTGAAGTTCAGCAATGGATAGACGGTTTGGTTCGTGAATTCAAGATTGATTATGACGACGAAGACTGGGCAGAAGCACGTGATACCGTACGTAAATTACGCTTTTTCCAAAAAGTAATGGCTGACATCGATAAAGCTGAAGATCGCTTCTTAGACGACGATAGCTTTGATTTAGACGATGATTTTTAATTTATTTTTTATATTTGACGTTCAAAGGATGTAACACACATGGCTCTCTTGCAAATTGCAGAACCTGGTCAATCAAGTGCGCCGCATGAACACCGCATCGCAATTGGTATCGATCTTGGGACTACACACTCTTTAGTAGCCACGGTACTTTCTGGTAAAGCGAAAGTGCTTAACGATGAACATGGTCGTGTGTTACTCCCTTCTATTGCACACTATGGCGAATCCACTACGCAATATGGTGACGACGCAAAGGCATTCTTAACGACTGATCCTAAAAATACTATCGGTTCTGTAAAACGCTTTATGGGTCGCTCTAAGGCAGATATTAAATTCCAACACCCGTACAACTTAGTCGGTGAAGCGAATGAAATGCCTGCTTTTGAAACTGCACAAGGTCGTAAAACACCAGTTGAAATTTCTGCAGAAATTTTAAAACAACTTAAAGACCGTGCAGAAAGCAGCTTAAACAATCCAGTAAATGGTGCTGTGATTACTGTACCTGCCTATTTTGATGAAGCACAGCGTCAAGCAACGCGTGATGCAGCACAGCTTGCAGGCTTAAATGTACTCCGTCTTTTAAATGAACCGACTGCTGCGGCAGTGGCTTATGGCTTAGACCAAGACACCAATCTTGCACATGATCAAAACTATGTGATCTATGATCTGGGTGGCGGTACTTTTGACGTTTCAATTTTACGTTTCTCTCAAGGTGTTTTTGAAGTTCTAGCAACGGGTGGCCACACGGCGCTTGGTGGTGATGACTTAGACCGTCTGATTGTAAAATGGGCAAAAAAACAACTGAATATTGAAACTTTAGATGATGCTGAATATGCACATTTCATCGTTTCTGCTCGTAAAGCAAAAGAAGCTCTAACCGAGGCTGAATCTGTAGAGCTTAAAGTTCTTGATCAATCATTGACTTTAGACCGCCCTACTTTTGAATCCATCATCAAAGTTGCTTTGGATAAAACCATCAGCGTTTGTAAACGTGTCATGCGTGATGCCAAGCTTGAGCTCAGCGATATTCAAAATGTGGTATTGGTCGGTGGTTCTACCCGCTCGTATGCTGTACAAAAAGCTGTTCAAGATGTCTTCAATCAAGAACCGCTCTGTACTATTAACCCTGATGAAGTTGTGGCCATTGGCGCGTCGATTACAGCGAACCAACTTATTGGTAACTCTAAAGATGGTTCACTGCTTTTAGACGTCACGCCGCTTTCTTTAGGTTTAGAAACCATGGGCGGTTTGGTTGAGCGCCTTATTTCGCGTAACACAGCCATTCCTGTGGCGCGTCGCCAAGAATTCACAACCTATCAAGATGGTCAAACAGCAATGTTGATTCATGTTGTACAAGGTGAGCGTGATTTGGTTGAACATTGCCGTAGTCTAGGACGTTTCGTGCTTCGTGGTATTCCACCGATGACTGCCGGTCAAGCGCGTATCGAAGTGACTTTCCAAGTTGATGCAGATGGTTTACTGACGGTGTCTGCCAAAGAAACCACTTCTGGTGTGCATGCTCAAATTGACATCAAACCATCTTATGGTTTATCTGATGCCGATACTGAACGCTTACTGATTGATGGTTATAAGTTTGCTGAAGAAGATAAAAACTTACGCCATCTTCAAGAAACCAAAGTGGAAGCAAAACGTGAACTTGAAGCACTTGATCAAGCACTTAAAGTGGATGCTCAACTTCTCAGCCAAGAGCAACACAGTTCCCTCACTGCTGCACGCACTGTTTTAGATGCTGCACTTGAAACGACTGATATCAAAGCTATTGAACATGCTGTAGAACAGCTTAAAATACATAGCGATGCATTTGCTGCAGCTCGTATGAATCAGCACATTGATGCCGCATTGAAAGGCACAAAACTCGATGACTGGTCAAACTCAAATTAATTTATAGGTCAAGATTATGCCACGTATTAAAGTACTGCCTCACGCAACAATCTGCCCAAACGGCGCTGAGTTTGAAGTCGAATCAAATGCTAACCTTTGCGAAAGCATGTTAAAAAACGGCATCAAAATTGAACATGCATGTGATATGTCTAAAGCATGCACCACTTGCCATGTGGTTGTACGTAAAGGTTTTGATGGTCTAGATGAAATGGATGATGTCGAAGCAGATCTTCTCGATCGTGCTTGGGGATTAGAACCAGACTCTCGTCTGTCATGCCAAGTACAAATTGAAGATGAAGATTTGGAAATTGAAATTCCTAAATACACCATCAACCATGCTTCAGAAAATCATTAATTTATAGAATATTTTCTATAATTAAAAAGCCAGTTTATCGTCACTGGCTTTTTTATACATAAATGTATTCAACATATCAAAAAAGAAGACGTTTTGATAAAAGCATGAATTGAGTTCTTGTTTAAATTTTACGCGATACGATTAGATCTAATTTTAATTATGCATGTGTTGAATCATTAAGAGTGCGATTCAGTTTTTTTGACTTCTTCGATCACTTCGTCTTCTAAATTCAGTTTAACAATACCAGCAGAGTTGGTCATTTTTTGCTGAGTTTGTAAGCGTTGAATCATACGTTCTAAAACATGTATTAGTTCAGGATATTCAAAGTTTTGTACTTCATCTAAGTTCAACAATAGATTAAAGCCTTTATATTCGTAGTCGAACCAACGCTGATAATCTGTTTTCTGTGAGGTGTATTTTTCCATCACTTGCCAAGTACGTACTGGGCCTTTGATACCTTTTAAGAAGATCGGTGCTTTGGGCGCACATAAATAGTCATTTTTCACTAAATGATGCGTATCGTCTGAAATCAAAATTTCGTCGACTTCGGCAGCACTCTGTAATCTTGCAGCCAAGTTGGCATCACGACCCACGATGGTATAAGCCATACGGTGAGCCGCACCATAGTTCCCAACGTGGCAATACCCTGTAGAAATACCCATACGAATGTGTAGCGGCGGATAACCCATTTTAATCCAGCGTTCACGCAGCAACTTCATTTGCTGACGCATGACCATTGCCATCTCTAAACAGGTTTTTGCGTCTTGCTCTACGCCTTGGCTATGTGGATCACCAAAGAAGATTAGAATTGCATCACCCATAAATTTATCGACAGTCGCTTCATACTGTTTGGCAATCTCAGTCATATGACTCAAATAGTCATTGAGTAGAAATGCTAAATCGTCTGGGATTAATGTTTCAGAAAGTTCTGTGAACCCTTGAATATCTGAAAAGAAAATCGTGAGTTTTTTACGTTTATATTCGATTTTAGCTTCAGACTCACCTTTCATAATCGATTGCCAAAGTTGCATAGGCGCATAACGACTCAATTGATTGGCGAATTCCATATAACGATTCATCTGATCATAATAGTGGTTCTTTTTATTGCTCAAAGACTGAACTTGGGTGTGTTGATAAAATGTCCCCACACTGAAATAGGTAATGAGGCATAAAAAGCCAAGAACGGTTAATTCACTGCTGGTTGACTCAAAATATTCTTGAAAACCAAAGACATAAATATTACATAAATAAAATACAGTGACGCCTACAATCCCGGCCAAGGACATCATTAAGAAATTGATTTTGTTATAAATGGTTGTATATAGCAGCGCAAAGACCGCAAGAAAAGTTAAAACAAGGCTTAAATGTACTGCAGACATTAGTACAGCAATTACTATGATATCGATCAGAAAAAGCACATTACGCTTAACTTGATTGCTATATCGATAAATTAACCAATGAGAAAACTTAGGAACGACTAAAATCAGAAAAAATAAAAATGCAGGAATATAGATTTGATATTGCGTATCTGGCTGAGTGTAATGATAGACAATAATCACCAAAGACAGCATGATATATCCCATCAAACGATGAAAATATTCAAACTGTTTAGGCTCTTTGCTGATTAAATTGTCTAACGGCACTCGATCGCCCCCATACGGACACTCATTCTTCTACTATCCTGATATTGTCCGTAAATCGGGATTAGTCCATACGCCAATCGAAAGGCATATCACCTTGACCACGTAGTGCAAGCATTAGTGTTTGGCGCATGTGTGCCAAGACATCATTGTTATAAGGAACTGCTGGCGTACCCCAAACTGGTTTCGGCCAAGCCACATCATTTTGATAACGAACAACATGATGAAAATGTAATTGTGGAACCATATTACCCAATGCAGCTACATTCATTTTGTCTGCACGGAATACACGTGACAATTGGCTTGATAACCAGCTTGATTCACGTAAAAACTGCTCTTGGTCTGCCTGACTTAATTCATAAAGCTCTGTAATTCCCGGAACACGTGGAATCAAAATAAGCCACGGGAATTGCATATCATTCATCAAACGACATGTTGACAGAGGAAAGTCGCCTACATAAAACGTATCTTGAGCAAGTTGTGGATGTAAACTAAACATATCTTTATAAATGATGCAAAATTAGAATGATGGCTAATACTATCACATCCTTATGGGTGTGAATATTCTGTACAGAACGTTTCATTACAAATAAACTGCATTTGAATAAAACGTTGCGTGCTTATGACTCTAATAAATTTTTCAAAAAAATCAAGCGTTTCTTCTATATAAAAAACACTCATGAAAATCTACTCATTCTAAACAAGCAATTTATACGCCAAATCTATTGATTTGGCGCCAATTCCTTCAGCAAACTGTCTAATAAGTCATTTATAAATTGAATGCGTTTGTCATATTCTTCGAGCATGACCATCACTTTTAGACGCTGTCCACCTTCCATTCGGAAGAAAGTCGGATGCTTTTGCATCATTTGAATGATCGATATGGCTTGAACTGGTGTATCTGGTGAGAACTCAATACTGCCGCCATGTGAACTGATATCAATTTTTGTGATACCCAATTGTTCCGCTTTTAAACGCAACTGATGGACAGAGAATAATTGCTTGACTGCTTGCGGCGGCAAGCCAAAACGATCGATCAACTCCATACGAATGTTATCGAGTTTCTCTTGAGTATCCGTATTACTAATGCGTTTATAGAACAATAACCGTTGATGTACATCACCTAAATAATCATCTGGAATTAAGGCTGGCATGTGCATGCTAATTTCAGCCGTTAATGATAATGGTGAGTCAAAATTAGGTGTTTTGCCTTTTTGAATGGCTTTGGTGGCTTTTTCAAGCATTTCCATATATAGACTATAACCGATGGTTTGCATTGAGCCACTTTGCTGTTCACCCAGCAACTCACCTGCACCACGAATTTCTAAGTCTTCTGTAGCCAACATGAAACCCGCACCCAAAGTCGATGCACGCGAAATGGCATCTAGGCGTTTTTCAGCATCACCCTTTAAGCCTTTGAGCGAAGGTACAAGTAAATAGGCGTATGCTTGATGGTGCGATCGACCAACACGACCACGTAATTGGTGCAACTGCGCAAGCCCCAGTTTATCTGCACGTTCAATCAAAATGGTATTGGCGTTTGGCACATCAATCCCAGTTTCAATAATGGTTGAACACACCAGCACGTTATATTCTTTGTGATAGAACTGTTGCATGATTTGCTCTAGTTCACGCTCACGCATTTGACCATGAGCAACCGCAACACGTGCTTCAGGGACCAATTCCCGTAAGGTTTCTGCCGTACGTTCAATGGTCTCGACTTCGTTGTGTAAGAAATACACTTGTCCACCACGTAGCAATTCACGCAAGATGGCTTCTTTGATCGAATCTCCAGTATGCTCTTGTACAAAGGTTTTCACAGCAAGTCGACGTGCAGGCGGCGTTGCAATAATAGATAGATCACGCATGCCACTAAAAGCCATATTCAGCGTACGTGGAATAGGCGTTGCAGTTAGCGTTAGCATATCAACATCGGCACGTAAAGCTTTAATTCGCTCTTTATCACGTACACCAAAACGGTGCTCTTCATCCACGATCATGAGGCCGAGATTTTTAAATTGCACACTTTCCTGCAAGATTTTATGTGTGCCAATCACAATATCCACTTTGCCTTCTGCGAGGTCTTCAATGGTTTTGGTATGTGATTTTGATGAACCAAAACGTGAAAGGACTTCAATACGTACAGGCCAGTCCGCAAAACGGTCTTTGAAAGACTCGTAGTGCTGCTGCGCCAACAACGTGGTTGGCACAAGTACAGCCACTTGTTTGTTATTTTGTACTGCCACAAATGCAGCACGCATGGCTACTTCTGTTTTACCAAAACCGACATCACCACAAACCAAGCGATCCATCGGCTTCGCTTGTTGCATGTCATACAGTGTCGCTTCAATAGCATTGGCTTGGTCTAAAGTTTCTTCATAGGCGAAGCCACTGGCAAACTGCATATAGAGGCTCTGATCCAGTTCAAATCCATAACCCGGCTTCGAGTGACGACGGGCTTGAATATGTAAAAGTTCTGCCGCCACATCATGGATCTGCTCTAAAGCCTTGCGTTTGGCTTTAGACCATGCATCTGTGCCCAATTTATGTAATGGTGCTAGATCTGGGTCACCACCACTGTATCGGCTAATTAAATGCAGGTTTGTTACAGGGACATACACCTTAGCTGCATCGGCATAATCTAACTGCAAAAATTCATGGTCTTGCTCATCGATACTCAAGGTGATTAAACCTGCATATCGCCCCACACCATAATCAATATGAACCACAGGTGCGCCAATACTGAGCTCGGTTAAACTACGAACAAGAAACTCTTCTGATACTTCCTGTTGGCGTTTACGACGACGTTGAACCACACGGTGTTCATACAGCTGATTTTCAGAAATTACACTGAGCTTGTCAGTTAGCAATAAACCACGATCTAAGGGCGCATTGGTGATCGCAATCGCATGCATAGAATGCATAAAATCATCAAAACTTTCGACCGTCGGGATATCACCCAAACTCGGACGCAACGCATCTTTTAAGGTTTCACGTCGACCTGCGCTTTCAGCCACCAAAAGCACCGGATAATTTGCCGCATCGATATATTGCTTAACCGCAGAAAATGGCTTTTCACGTTTTGGATCGACCGGTAAACGGGGTGGAATCTCAGCAGCAAGATTGATCACGCCATTACGTTCATCAAAAGCCTCAGGTGAAGCCACAATACGACGGCAAAGATTTAATTGTTCTAACACTTGATTTGGTTGTAGGAAAATCTGCTCTGGCGGCAAAATCGGTTGGTCGACATTATGACGACGGTCTTCATAACGACGCACAATGTCTGACCAAAACTGAATCAATGTGTCATCAATAGCTTTATCTGTAATGACAATGCCATTCTCTGGTAAGTACGAAAATAGCGTACTTTGCTCTCTCATGGCTTGTTCAGAGAAGAACAACGGAAAATAAAACTCAATACCCGGTGAAGCTATGCCATCTTGTACATCCTGATAAATTGGGTTTTTCTTTGGATTTGCCGTCGGAAAATTTTCCGCATATCGATCACGAAACAGTGACCGCGCTTCTTTTAATGGAAATTCTTTTGCAGGTAAAACCGTAAAATGATCTAAGTTTTGGGTGGTTCGCTGAGTTTCAGGATCAAAGAATTTGAGGGTATCGATTTCATCATCAAATAAGTCAACACGAATCGGTGAACTTTGTCCCGAAGCGTAAATATCCATGATGCTACCGCGTACTGCAAATTCACCATGATCATAAACGGTATCCACCAAGTGATAGCCCGCTTGTACTAATCTTAATTTTTGTTGTTCGATATCAAATTTTTGACCTACTTTAATATCAAAGTGTTCACCTAATACCCAAGATGCAGGCGCAACTCGCTGCGCTAAAGTTGTTGCTGAAACCAACAACACACCTTGCTGTGGCATATTGGACAAAATCGCCAAGCGCTCAGAAACGATGTCTTGATGTGGCGATAGGCGGTCATAAGGTAAAATTTCCCAATCAGGGAAAATAGTCGGCTTAATTCCGTAAAATTCCAGCTCACTTTCTAACTGCCCGAGATGCTGATTATTACGTGCTACAATCACAAACAACTGTTTGGATTGTTTGCTAATTTCTTTAAATAATAATGCAGCAGATGAGCCTTGTAAGTTTCCGACCCACCGCTTTTCGCCAGCTTTGAGCTGTTTAAGATTGAGTTGTGAAATTTCTTGCTGGAACATGATGTAAATAGCTTTTAATGTTTTAATCACTTGGTGATCATATTAACACGATGCTTTTTACATTCCGAGATTTAAGCAACTATATACAGTGTTTTAACCAATATGGATTTGCGATTGTATTTTCTATTGAAGAGTACCATTAACGCACCCATCAAACTCAAACACTGCAGTCCATTCACTTACTTACGATCACGGATGAATTGACGATAATAATCATTCAATAGTTTGACATAGAGTTTAAACTGCAACAGATTTTCTTCAGTATTGCCTAATCGTGCAACAAAGCGTTGATTTGCAATTTCCAAGTCTATTTTTTCATTGATAATCATTGCAGTCGCATAGAGCTGTTTTAAATCATCGAAATTTGTCATTTTTCTATTCGACAAATATTCCAGACGTTCAGACAAAGTATTTAAAACTACGCCTTCAATGATATAGCCCTGAGTTTCATCATATTGAATGTGGTGTTGTTCTAAGTAAAGTTGCTCAGGCGACTCTTTAGCGCCTTTGAATAAATCGACTAACTTATTAAACATCTGACTATCTACAACATGATAAAAAACCTATTGTACTTCGATTACGTCCTTTTTGGGGCAAGTTAAAGCTTTTCTGACTTTATCTATGCACTAAATTTTTCATCCAAACCTTCATGACTATATATAGAACAATAATTACAATCCTAAGCAAATATAGCGTTTTATTCTCAACCTAATACTTTCTTTTAGAAATTAGGTTTCTAATGGATACTTAATACATGACTGTCATTAGTTTAGTTCTCTATATTTACCACTAATTTCTTCAAATAAAAAACGAAGGATTAACCTTCGTCATTTACTCATCATTTACTATTTAAAAGTCTTAAATAAGCATTTAACTCACTTGAGCGAGTGGCATACTAAATGGTGTCACTTCAGAAACTAAATTTTCAATCGAGAAAATTTCATCCAATTGACTTTCAGTTAACAGCTCTTGCTCTAATACCACTTGGCGAATGGTTTTATTTTCGGCAATACATTGCTTACCGATTTCATCACATTTTGCATGACCTAAATATGGATCAAGTAAGGTCACAATACCTACACTACGCATCACAGCATCAAAACATGCTTGCTCATTTGCCTGAATCCCTTGAATACATTTGCTGTCTAATGTTTTTACTGCATTCACCAAAAGCTCAATCGATTCATTCATGGACAATGCAATCACAGGCTCCATGACATTTAATTGTAATTGCCCTGCTTCTGCAGCCAAAGTGATGGTTAAATCATTCCCCATTACTCGAAATGCAATTTGGTTGACCACTTCTGGGATCACGGGATTGACCTTTGCAGGCATGATCGACGAACCTGCTTGTAACTCAGGTAATCGAATTTCCGCTAAACCTGTACGTGGCCCAGAACTTAAAAGACGTAAGTCATTACAAATTTTAGAAAGTTTGACAGCTAAACGTTTTAAGCAACTCGATAATAAAATAAATACGCCACAATCGCTGGTTGCTTCGACATAGTCTTCTGCACCTTGCAATTTTAGACCGGTCAAATGAGCTAGATTTTCAACGGCCTTGGCCGCATAACCTCCAGGAGAATTCACACCAGTACCAATTGCCGTCGCACCTAAATTAATTTCCAATAAAAGCTGTCGATTTTGTTCAATCAACTTCAAATCTTCTTTTAATAATGTTGCAAATGCTCGGAACTCTTGCCCCAATGTCATCGGAACAGCATCTTGTAACTGTGTACGCCCCATTTTGATGACATGTTTAAACTCATCGGCTTTAACATGTAAACTTACAATTAGCTGATTTAACACCCCAAATAAAGCATTAAAAGCACTATATGTCGCTAGACGCAGCGCTGTTGGATAGACATCATTGGTGGATTGTGACTTATTGACATGGTCGTTGGGATGAATCCTTTGATAACTGCCTTTCGCATCTCCGAGCAACTCAAGGGCAATATTGGCAATGACTTCATTGGCATTCATGTTAATAGAAGTGCCTGCTCCACCTTGATAAATATCAATTGGAAATGAATCTGCCCATTGTTCAGGATGAACAATCAATGCATCACACGCCTGCTGAATCGCTTGGCGAATATCATCTTGTATTAAGTTAAATTGATAATTGGTTTCTGCTGACGCTTTTTTTACCTGAGCAATAGCGCGTACAAAGTTTAAATTTTGTCCGACATGCTGCTTTGATATTTGAAAGTTTTCGATGGCACGCAATGTATGTATACCGTAATAACATGACTGCGGGACTGCTTTATCCCCCAATAAATCATGCTCTATTCTCGTTTTTTCCATTTGAACCGTTGTCACTGCGCATTCCCTCTAATTACGCACCAAGACTGTGCATACCTCATATTCGACCTGTTCAAATCATCTCACTACAGATGATGTGATGCACATTTGCAACCAAATATTTCAAATGCACATTTCTTGTTCACTATGTAACATTGTGTAATTTTTACCTAATTTCATTAGTTCTCTTTTTGTGATGAAAAGTCTCAGGTAGATTTACTTAACAAAATTTAAATTCCCTTCTGGACAACATTTCAACAGTACAATAAAAATTCGATTTGTAATAAGAAAAAATATCATTTACGCAAAACATACATAAAATATGCTTAAAGGTTACAGAGTGTAATTTTTAAATCGTGCTTGAATCTGCGACTTACGACAGAAGTACAAATTTTCATCTAGGACAGAGATGATTTGCTTTCAATAAGGACGAACCGCCTATGAGCCATTTAAACCCGACATTAGTCACCTTTATTTTTTATATTCTTGCAATGCTTGCCATTGGTTTGTATGCCTACAAAGCTACGCATAACTTTGACGAATACATTTTAGGTGGACGAAGTTTAGGAAGTGTTGTGACTGCACTTTCAGCAGGTGCATCCGACATGAGTGGTTGGCTACTCATGGGTCTCCCTGGTGCAATTTATCTATCTGGTCTTTCCGAAGCTTGGATTGCAATCGGCTTAATTATCGGTGCTTGGTTGAACTGGCTGATCGTTGCAGGTCGATTGCGTGTTCATACCGAATATCAAAATAATGCGCTGACCCTGCCCGATTATTTCACGAGCCGTTTTGCAGACCGTAAAAAGATTTTACGTATCATTTCAGCTGTAGTGATTTTAGTGTTCTTTGCGATTTACTGTGCTTCTGGCATGGTGGCTGGCGCACGACTTTTCGAAAGTTTATTCGGTTGGAACTACACAACAGCACTGTGGATTGGTGCAATTGCAACCATCAGCTATGTCTGTATTGGTGGATTCTTAGCGATCAGTTGGACCGATACTTTCCAAGCGGGTCTGATGATCTTTGCACTGCTGATCACACCGATCATCGCCTACCTTGCTTTAGGTGATAACAGTCAAAATCTTGCTGCTGTTTTGGAAACAGCTCGCCCACAAGCTTCTAATTTATTTGAAGGTTTAAGTACAGTTGCGATTTTATCCAGCATGGCATGGGGCTTAGGCTATTTTGGTCAGCCGCATATTTTGGTTCGCTTTATGGCAGCCGATTCTGTTAAATCCATTCCGAATGCACGACACATTGGTATGACATGGATGATCCTGTGTCTAGGCGGTGCTGTAGCAGCGGGTTATATCGGTATTGCTTACTTCCAAGTCCACCCAGAACTGGCAAGTGTCGTTAATGCCAACCCTGAAACGGTATTTATGGAGTTGACTAAAATTCTATTCAATCCGTGGATTGCTGGGATTATTTTAGCCGCAATTTTAGCTGCGGTGATGAGCACACTTAGCTGTCAGTTATTGGTTTGCTCAACCACCTTGACGGAAGATTTGTACAAAGGATTTATTCGTAAAAATGCATCGCAAAAAGAATTGGTTTGGATTGGACGTGCGATGGTCTTGGCAATTGCTGTATTTGCAATCACCTTTGCAATGAACCCTGCAAGTAAAGTTTTAGGCTTAGTAGCTTATGCATGGGCAGGTTTCGGAGCTGCATTTGGCCCACTGATTATTCTTTCATTGCTGTGGAAACGTATGACGCTTAACGGAGCAATCATTGGCATGATCGTGGGTGCTGTGACTGTAATCGTGTGGAAAAACTACTTAGGCCACCTTGGTTTATACGAAATCATTCCAGGCTTTATTTTCTCTACAATCAGTATCGTTGTGGTGAGCTTATTGGGCAAAGCACCTGAGGCGGATGTGGTTGAACGCTTTGAAAAAGCCGAAGCGCAATATCAAAAAAAAATGTCTGAAATCTAAAATTTTTGACACTAAAAAAGGGGCTAAATGCCACTGCTGTCCCACAAAAATCACAAGAGGAACCTCAATTGAGGTTCCTCTTGTTTTATCACCCTCTTGTCTGGTGAGAATAGCGATTTCAAATACTTCCTTTCGAATAAGTTCACTTGGATAATTCT
>NZ_VOZS01000021.1:0-43876 GCF_013419675.1 Acinetobacter sp. YH12069
TATCCAAGTGAACTTATTCGAAAGGAAGTATTTGAAATCGCTATTCTCACCAGACAAGAGGGTGATAAAACAAGAGGAACCTCAATTGAGGTTCCTCTTGTGATTTTTGTGGGACAGCAGTGAGCGTCATGCTCCCTTTTTATACTGCTGAATAGCATTATTTTCGCTTTCTACGATTTAAAAAATCTTCGACTTGATCGGCTTTTTTTTCCACGATGACGTGATAAACCCATACTATCAACAACACCAGTCCAATAAACCACAGATAGCGCATTACACCGTATTGACTACCTTTGCCTTGCCAAATTTGTAATTCAATACTTTGAAACTCCACATTCCTCGACTCTAACAAACTTAGTTGACTGGTCATGCTATTTGGGTCATTGGCAGCATTGACTGAAAAAGGCGCACCATCCATGACAAAAGTAAAATCTTGTCCTGCATCCAATGTTTCTAATCGTTCAATCTGATCAACACCTGCATCCATTTGCATGAGATTGCTTGAAGTTTGTTGAATAGCGGCATTGTAGTTATCAATTTGAAATTTAACGGATACCTCACCACTGGTCATTGCCCTACCTTTGACCAACAAGACTGCACGATATGGGTTTTGGCTCGATGTCGCCGTGTAATCCACTGCAAAATTTTTAGTGTTTATTGCATTTGTATCGCTTTGACTTTCTGTGAGTAATTACTGAATTTCTTCGGTGCTTAACACTGATTGTTGGAACAAAATCTGCCCATACTCACCCGGTTTAGGCGCTTGATCCTGCGAACCACAAGCGGCGATAAAAGTGACACAGCAGAACAATGCAATGCGCTTTAGGTTATTTAATATCGAATTGATCATCATTTTTATTATTTCAACATATTATTATGCAGCTGATTTTAAATTAATTTCTGTATGAATAATCGTACAGCCTTGCTGAGAATGAATTTTGAAATTTCCGCCTATACGCTCTACACGCATTTTCATACTTCTCATACCGATACTCATGCCATGATTTGAAACACTCTCAACATCAAAACCGACGCCATCATCTTCAATAGTTAATAACAATGCGCCATTTTCGAACTGTGACAGCGTGACATTGACATGATTTGCTTGGCTATGTTTCACAATATTGGTCAGGCTTTCTTCAATCACTCGTATTAAAGTCAGACACTGAATTGCCGTTGGTTTGATCGCCCACTGCGAAGGAATACACCATTTGGCATTCATTTCCACTTCATCCATCAACTGACTAAAGCGATGTCGAACAGGTGCGATCCAGAGCAAAGGTGAATCTGGCACTTTACTGTCTAAAGATGATCCACTATCAATAATTTGCCTTAAATCATCGCGCAATAATTTCAACATCGACAAGAACTGTCTGTTTGGAATATTACTTTCACACTGATCAACCAAGATCATCGAGCGCACAATGGATGCACCCAGACCATCATGCAGATCATGCGATAATTTAATGCGTTCCTGCAGGCGTACATTACTCAGTTCAAGCTGATGTTTATCATTCAAGCTACTGCATAATTCATCACTGACTTTCTGAACTTCAAATGCCAGATCATCATTATATTTTTCAATCTTCTGTATATTACGATTGAGTCTCGCCCCCAAGATCACCACTATAAATAAGGTTATAATCGGTGAAGTAAAGGGTGATAAAGGTGTAAAATTTTCTTTTGGAAAGAGCACCAAGACTGTGATATCAGCTATGACTATCACAATTATCGCAGTCAAACAGATTGCTAATAAAATATAGTCCCTTCTTCGTTCTTTGAAACTAATTCTACACAGATAGAGGTAAGTGATAAAAAAGAATGCACAATATAAAAAGAAAATAAGGCTCGAAATATCTGCATTTTGTTCAAATGGCCAGATACACACTACACCAATCAGTGCAGCAGTCAACATAGTAAATGACAGTTCTATTCGTGGAAACTTACGCCCAAGAAAGCGCAAGATATAGATACTAAAGCACTGAAAGTACAGCATTACAAATATCAGATTAGCTTTGGCAGAAAAAACCGAATCTGGGTATGGAAAGGTTTCAGTAGTCAGAGCATTACTGAGAAATAAAATCCACAACACTGTTGAAAGCGCAAACCAGCCAAAACTGGTATCACGAGGACGCATCAACCAAATAATAAAGCAAATTAGACCCAAGACCCCAGAAAGAAAAATATTTAACTGTAATATGGTCCGACGTGTAAACGTTGTTTTTTCAGCTTGCTCAACCGTTGCCATTACATTGTTAAATACTACTGGGCCCAAGCCAGCATTTAAACTCGAATAACCATACACATAGATCAAGGTTTCATTATGATCATGCTTGATTCCACTTATCGGTAAAATCCAATAGCGTGCAACATTCCAACTTTTAGAGACCGGTTCTTGAAGATTTTTATTGGTCCACAGCAAGTCGCCATTCAGAAAGACTGAACCCGTATTAATAATGTAATCAACATATAGTGCGATGGGTTCTGCCAAACGCGCATTATTTTTACAGTACCAAGACCAGTCTAATTTATACCAAGCACCACCTTGATAACCCTCCCAGTCTTTATCTTCTTTCCAACGGTCAGGTAATTGCGTGGTTTTCCATCCCGTTCTGGGTAATTCTTGATTGGATGGTGTCTTCACCCGTGAAATGCTATTCACAGTTACATTACATTGATCATTTACAGGGAAAACTTGCTCTGCATGACTCAAGCTCCCCCATACTAAACAGAGGATAAATAAGAAAAAATATCCTCCTTTACGCATTATAGAATACCCATAGATCTTGCTGTACTCACGGCTTTGGTACGTTTCGTTACGGCTAATTTGCGATAAATATGTTTAATATGGCTTTCTACCGTATAGCGTGAAACAAAAAGCTGTTCAGCAATCTCACGGTTACTCAAACCTTGAGCAACCAAACATAAAATTTCTTTTTCACGACTGGTCAAGAGGTTCAAGTCTGCTTCATCGGCGACTGTTTGTTCTGGACTTGGCGCTTCGGCTTCGGATATTTGTTTAAGGATTTCTCGTGCAATAAATGGGTCAATCGGCGCCCCACCACGTAAAATACTCCGAATAGATAAAAGTACTTCAGCATCATCACGTTCTTTTAATACATAGCCCGTTGCACCTGCTTTAATTGCGGCAAATAAGCTTTCTTGTGTACTCCATGCAGAGACAACCAAGATCATGGTATTACTTTCGAGGGAACGTATTTTTTCAATAATTTCGATACCACTACCATCAGGCAAACCTAAGTCAACTAAGGCTAAGGATATCGGTTGGGTCTCTACGGCTTGAATAGATTCTTTAACATTTTTGGTGAAGATAAGCTCTTCACGCTTATAACCCAGCTCTGTCAAAATTTGACGTAAACGTAATTGAATAATTTCCTCATCTTCAACGACGAGCACCGGTACGGGTAGTATGACTTCTTGTGGTGACATGATTTACTTCCCCCGAAAAAATGAAATGTCTTTTACATTAATGAGTTTAATCCTTTTAGGATATCCCTATAATTAAGTAAATTTCTTATTTTTTAACAATTTATTCTAATTCAATTGATGCAGCTATGATGCATTTTTCTTCTAATTTTAGACCCATTTATCATTACAACATGTGTATAGTCATTTGTCTGACTATACACAGCACTAAGCTTAAACTTGAGTGAGATTAGCTCAAATATTGCTTCTTCAGATATTTTACAATTTTTTCAGATTCAAAAAGTTCTACACCAGTATTAGGATCTTTCAAATATGGCACTTGAATATTGTTCCCCATGATTTTTAACACTTGTTCACGCTTGCCACCTTTCAGGGGTACATATTTACCAGGTCTTAAGCGCATTACCGCTAATCCCTGATCTTGCCAACGTTCCTTAGCCACATTATGAAAGATATATGCCAATTCCATTTCAGACAATGCGCTACGTACGATACGTGTATATGGACTCGCTTCAAAACCCCATAGTTCTAAGAGTTGACTTGGAGCATCACGATGAATGACTTTACGGTGCACCCACACGCCTTGAGCCCCATTAATTAAGGTTCCAACATAGGCAACATACGGAATTTTAGGATAATTGGCATATTTCTTAGGAGTTTGACCTGTTTTGCCATAATGTTTAAATAGATGATGAATTATTTGCTGAGATTCGTACAAACGATCCCCAGTATTGTCATCCACCAAGAAAGGGAATTGCTGTTTTCCACCTAATTTCTGTACCTCTAAACGGTACTTTTTAGCCCCTTTGGGACATGGGTAAACCTCATAATCCAAATTAAGTGTGGTCAAAACTTCACGCACACGACGGCAATACGGAGAACCTTCAAATTCGTACAGTTTAAGGGCTTTTTCAGGTTGTTTCGGATAAGGCGTCCCATTTGTACCTCGTCCGCCTTCTGCTACGCCTGAGAGCAACGCTTGCGCCACTTTTAATTGATGCAACAACATACTTTTTCCTTTCTTTTTTTATTTCGTATTTTTATACAACAGCCGAGAGTCCTCAGCTGATGTTTGTATTTTCTTTTTCACATTTATATCGTCGTGTATGAGCAAGAATTACGCTTTCATTCCACGACTAAAAATTCAAGTACGCTTATAGAACAACCAATTGCTCTTTTGAAACAACGATGCCGTTATTATCAGCATAGATAAAATCACCAGACTGAATGTTTACACCACCAAAACTTAATGGAATATCTGTTTCACCCACGCCTTTGCGGTTACTTTTTTGTGGAATCGCAGCCAAAGCATGCACACCTAAATCAAGTTCGGCAATCGCATCAACATCACGCACGCAGCCGTAAATAATGACACCATTCCAATGATTCTTGACTGCAGATTCAGCAATCATATCGCCCATCAAGGCACAGCGCATCGACGCGCCACCATCCACAACCAATACTTTACCCGTACCATCGGTTGCCAATAATTCTTTAACACGAGAGTTATCTTCAAAACATTTGACCGTCATCACCTGACCGCCAAAACTTTTTCGTGCACCATAACTTTGAAAGAATTTACCATCCAACGACGGGATCACCACTTGTAATTCTTTATCTGGATGATCATCAAGTAAATCACAGGTGACGAATGGAACTGTAGACACGGTATTTCCCTCATTTAATTGTTAGTATGCGTAAATTATCATAAATCTCGAACTTTTCAGTCTGAGTTTGTGCAGCCTCGACCATAGTATGAGCCACTTGCTGTGCTGTCACTGGCTTAAATTTGAAACGGTCAGGTACAAAATGCGAAAAGCGCATATAGAGCTTCTGTGTCGCATCTTCTAAACGCCGAGATTCATGACGCTCGCCAAGTAACAGCGAAGGCTTTAATATCGAAAGTTGATTTAACTTTAAGGTTTTTAAATAATATTCCAATTCCCCTTTGACTCGATTATAAAAAAATGCGGAATTAGCGTCAGCGCCCATAGCACTAACTATGATCAAATGGGTTTCTGTATATTCTAATAATTCAGCAAAATGCGCATTGATGCTAAAATCAATTTGATAAAAATTATCTTTAGACCCTGCTTTTTTAATGGTCGAGCCTAAACAACTAAAGGCATGACTATAATCTCTCACATCATCCTGAGTCAGAGAAAGAAAGTCACTGATCACCATTTGTTGAACTTTTGCCAGTCCATTCAGTTCATGGTCACGCTGACGTACCACAGCCGTAATATTCTTACATCCTGTATTTTGACTGAGCTGACGAACCAATTCCCGCCCGACCAATCCTGTTGCTCCGATGACAATCGCATTCTCTATACTTTTAGTCATTTTTCATACAATCTCAATCACTTTAGACTAATCTAACGTTTTCTTTAAAATTTTTCTGCATCTAAAATGTTGTCAAAGCATGTCAAGACTTGACTTAAGCGCTTAGTTTAATCACAATATGGCACTTGTTTACGGGCTGGTGATAGTTCTTCTGATGTTGGTTTTCAGATGTAATTTCAGCCCGCCCAGACCAATCTATTTCAAGGAGTGCACGAGTGGCAAACTCTGCTCAAGCAAAAAAACGTGCTCGTCAAAACGTTAAAGCACGTCAACACAACGCAAGCTTACGTTCTATGGTTCGTACTTATCTTAAACGCACAGTAGCTGCTATTGCTGCTGGTGATTATGCTGTCGCTACAGAAGCTTACAAAAAAGCTGTTCCTGTTATCGATCGTATGGCTGATAAAGGCATCATCCATAAAAACAAAGCTGCTCGTCATAAGAGCCGTTTAAATGCACAAGTTAAAGCTTTAGCTAACTAATTTGTTGCGATAAAAAAAGCCCTTTTTAGGGCTTTTTTTGTACCTATAGGTTTTTAAAAGCAAAAAAATAAGGTCCTCGATGGACCTTATTTTCTATTTACAGATTATTTATGAATCAGTTTCATATTCGTCGCTGATAAATATGTCCATAATAAGTTTTGGCTTGCTGTCAAATTTGTCCAACGTTGATTGCCACCATTGGTACAGCTATATCGAATTAAATCCGCACGGTTATTTTGCAAACGTCCCGTATTTAAATCCATACATTGACCACTTTGACGAATCGTTGTAGTCGCAGGGTCCATGGTCCAAATTTGGTTGGTTTGGTTTAACATGCAGCGTTCTAGCGTCACTTTAGCTGAACCACCGTTGCCTGTTATGCATTGATCTGGATTTGACTTGCTGTGTATCCGACCAATCGCATCATATACCCACTGTTCCGATTCGTCCGCAGTACATCCGCTTGGACCACTAATATATAAGTTTAATTTTCCATCGGTTAATGTTTCTGCTTTCAAACAGTTATTACCATTTTTGATCAATGTTGCCTGATCAAACAAACCTTCCTGAGATACTGAAAGCTTTGTCATAAATGCGTCGAGTGCGCTTTGTGCCTCAGGAACTTGATTGGTTAGGTCTTGTGCATACACATTCATCCAACGATTTAGTCGGTATGCTGTGTTTTGTTGCGACTCATAACGGGTTAATTGCTGACGCGCCACACTATTCATCAATGACTTGTCATTTTTATATGACTCATACAGCATTTTTTCAGTTGGATTAAGAGCAACAACAGCATTTGCAGCTTGCGCTTCTAAAGCACTTTCTAATTGAGGAAGTTCGATAGCACGCAATGCACTATAACCATGCTGACGTCCAATTTTGACGGCCGGCTTGATCGCTGTACTGTAGACTGGAATATCAATATTTGCTAATAACTTGGCTTTTTCACCTGCTTTTTTACAATACAAATCAACTTTCTGTGGTTGATCTGCCAAAGCTAAATTGACATGCAATTTATTGGCATTACTGCCTAATCGTGCAGGTGCTAAAGCAATATTGTTGACTTTATTCGTGTATTGCACATTCAACCAACATGCCGCTTGATCCAAAGCGGTATTGGCAGCATTTAAGTCATACACATTACCCCAGTTTGAACGTGCAGCAGGATACAACAAACCGACTTGATTGACAGGATCATAGCCCCCTAAAATGGTAATGACAGGCTGACCAAAGACCCGTGGTCGTGGATAATTTTGATCTGCGTTATACCAAACCGGAGCCGTAGAATTTGGCATCTTCGGTTGAGCGACTTCCATTTCACGAGTGGTTTTATTCCACTTTTTGTAGCCGGTAGGTGATGTTTCATCCCAGACATAACGGTCAAAGTGCGGTTGAATTTTCAGGAATGTGCTGTAACCCGTATAGTGTGTGTAGCGTGATACATTACTATCAGGATACCCGCCGGACATGGCATCTTTTCCGTACGGGAACAAATTTTTAAAATTTGGGATACCATTCGCTCCATCCCACTTCCATGTCGCCGTCCATGATAGATTTCCGCGCATCATATTGCGATTGGCAATATAACCCCATCCACTGTCCGCATGATGTGCAGCCCAAAATAGATTGTCACCTACCTGACCAGGGTAATGTCCTAAACCATAGTGATGACCAATTTCATGGCTAAATTCATTCCCTACAGAATCATAAAGCGTGAGCATGCCATTACCACCACTCAGTCCATGAGTATGCACACCATTGGCATAGTTCCCCTTCGTATGATGGACAACTACTGTTTGGGTTAATTGTGGCTGACTTTGGTTGGCCATAGATGCACTGGTAATACCCCAGTTAGCAAGGTTTATACCAACACTAAAGGTTGATTTACCGACATCCTCACGCATGTCTCCTGCATAAACACCACCATCTCCGGCACTTTTACTGTCATAAATAACACCTGAAGATACCATTGCACGTGTTAACTGAATATCATCATATTGTGCAACCGTCATTTCTGCTGCAGGAATGGTTTGGAAATAATCTGTGCCCGCTTTTTCAGGCTCTAGTAGCATATAGTGGCCGGTAGAATTTGGCTTATCTGCCAACATACCAACACGGATATTATTTAAAACCAATTCACCTGGTGCAGCAAAATCGATTTTATCCTCAGCCAATTCACCGCTGACTTTATTTGCGTCAATAAATTTTAATCTTAGACCGGGTTTAACCTCATCCCAATTGAGCTTCGTGGCCCACGCGCGTTTACTGTACCAAACATCTGGACGACCTCTTTGCCCACTCTGGTCTGAAACAGGCATTTGCGTCGGATCATCCAATGTCGCGGTACGAATTAAGCGGTTGTTTTGATAGATTTCTACTTTGAGTTGCTTGATGTTTTGCATATCAAGTGTTGGCGTCACGATAAGCAGCGCTTCTTTTTCACTGGTTAACCGTGGCATTTTCTTGGCTTCGTTCGCATTCGGATCGACGACATGACTTTGACCAAATTGAACTTGCGCTGAAAAGTTGCCGACTAAATCATTTCGTATTTCACGAACAGCATCATTTGCATCGTAGTCATAAAAGCCAATACTGGTATCATCGACTATGTCTTGGGTCGGTTCTGGATAATTTGCAGTTGATGCAGAACCACTTGAACTATCACCACCGCCTCCACCACCACAAGCAACTAACATGAATGACACAATACAAATTGATAATTTGTCATATGAAAAATCTATCACACTTTTCACTACTATTCCCCAATTAGCCACAAAAAAATCCAATAAAAGAGACTTACATAAAAATATATAAATCAATAATTTACAACAAAGTTAATGCTATTTTCTTTTTTTTAATCATTCAATTGCCGTGTTTTGTCACTTATTAACAATTCAAATAAAATCTAAATATTTTGTATTGGTAGAATCATTATTAATGTGACAGGTATTTCACTTTTCAACTAAAATTAAGATGTAGACCTGTTAATACAATCGTATATTCCCGACAGAAATTGTCAGGATATTTTTAGAAACTTTGTAAATAAAAATTTTAAGAAATGGCTTAATCCCATATATTTTTTATGGTATTTTAATTTTCATCCTAGGCAGCCATTGCTGTACAAATGAAAAGAGGGATAAAAATGTCGATTAACCAATTTTTGCCATCATTAGAAAAGTTTGCAGAAGCAGAAAATCAATATATTGAATATTTTACATCGAAAGGTGAAAAAGACATTTTAGGTAAAGTCATTTCAAATATGAAATCGACCGCTGAGATTCAAGCCTCTCAAGGCGTAGACTCATGGTTAGCATATGGCGTGTACTTACCAGCTGTAGAACGTATTTTTGCACTGCATCAAGGGGAAACAGAAGCTGAATTTTTTGAACGCACACAATATCCAGTTGAAATCGTACAAGCGTATAGCATTAAAGATCATGACATTGCCACATTGATTGCCGCAGACAAATACAGTCGAATCCACCAACAGCATCTACCTGTCAATACTAGCCGCTGGCCTTATAGTGACGACGGTTCAAGTATTGATTTAAATCAATACCCTGCACGAATTAAAGCCAATATTTAATCTTTTATTTAATGAAATACTGAAGCAGATAAAAAAGGCATCCCGTACATGGATGCCTTTTTTAAATATTTTGTATGCGCAAAAATACTTAAAGTTGCTGTTCAGCCTGCTGAAATTCACGAATATTTAATTCATGTAGTTCACCACGCCAAATCCATTTCAGTTTAGATTCAAGGAATACATCTCCTTCAAACCAAACAAATAGTCCTTCCATCATTTTCGGCCAGTCTTCGCGTGTCACGATATTTTTACCTGAAATAATGGCAAGAATTGCAGCCAAAATCGTGTCATGACTCACCGCTAGACTCAGCCCATAATCATTGGTTGGATGAGTGTTGTAAATCAACTCCAATACATCTACTACCCCATGAATGGGTTGTTTCATACCCGGCAAAGCATTATTCACAAAACTATTGATAAAGCCTAAAGCACCTTGCTTTTGAAAGTATGGTCCTGCTTTTTTTATATCGAGCACAAAACTTCCCGGCTCGACCAATAATCCTTGTTCAATGATCTCGATATGGTGGGTATTCGGTTCAATCGTGACATTATCTGCACCTTGAATCATCAATGCCGCCGTATCCACACAGCGCTGAATTGGACTCGAAATACAGTGCTGAATAACACGATCGGTATTTTCAACCAAATAGCTGCCCCACGCTTCGGCTAAATCACGTCCTTGATGGGTCAGTTGCAAGTCATAACCGGCCAAGCCTTGTCCTTGTACAACTTCACGAATGGAATGACGTGTAAACAATGTTACAGGCGTCTTTTCATCCGGCAATAAGTCTATTGCTTTCAGCATACTCGGTGGGAGCAAATCTAGGGCCATAATTGACAGTTCTTAAATGCAGGAGATTTAACGGAGTGTGCAGACACTATAGCATGAACCCGATTTAGCTCAAGTTTTGTCAGGCATGTTTGCCAAAGCATTTAAGGCCAATTCTTTCATTTCGGCATTTTTAAATGCAATAAATCCACCATTTAATAAAGTCTTGCGCTGGTTATATAAAAATGCGCGACCTTTAAAATCAACCAAACCACCACCAATACGCTCGATTAAACATTGTCCAGCGCTGGTATCCCATTCACAGGTGGGATGAAAACGCGGGTAAATATCCACTCGATCTTCTAACATCATACAAAACTTATATGCACTACCAGCATGGTATGCCTGATAAGGACTAAGTTTTTCTAAAGCGTCTAAATAATCCGTATAAATCGGCTTATTTTTAGCACTTTGACTCAAGCCAACGTGTACGACATTCTCTACAGAGGTTTGAACATATTTATACCATGTGGTTGACTGGCTATCATATTTCAGCGGCAGTCCCTCAAAGGGACAAATATATACGCTGTATTCCCCGGGGATCGCCAATATGGCAAAGGTAGTATTAGCACCCTCAACCAGACTCAGATTAATGGTAAATTCAGGTCTTTTATGTAAAAACTCTTTAGTACCATCCAAAGGATCAAGCAGCCAAAATTTTTGCCATTGCATACGTTCAGACTTGTCACCTTCCTCTGACAATACAGGCAAGCTAGAAACTTTAGATAATGCTTGGGTAATATAGCTATTTGCACGATAGTCAGCTTGCGTTACAGGTGAATCATCACTTTTACGTTCCACATCAAAATCTGCACCTGAGCAATAACGCCGATATTCTTCTCGCAAAATTTCACAAGCTTGTGTCACAATGGGAACCAACTGCAAAATCAGTGGGTCTTGCGGTGCTGTTGTTGTTTTAAACATAGAATACCTTTATATGCCAAATTACTCAGAAAAGCCGACTATCATTTTCGATATGGACGGTACTTTACTCGATCTTGCTTATGATGATTTCATTTGGAATGAGCTGCTGCCAATTCGCTATGCTGAACAGCATCAGTGCTCACTCGAACAAAGCAAGCAAACCCTATTTAGTTTTTATCAACAGCATAATCATACCCTAAAATGGTACTCCTCTCGCTTTTGGACGTCACAAGTTGGCGTTGATGTTCTGGAAATGCAGATAGAACAAAAAGCCAAAGTAGCCAAACGCGAAGGCTGCATTGAGCTGCTTACCTATCTTAAAGAAAATGGCTATCCTATTTGGCTTGCGACCAATGCCGACTTTGCAGGCTTACAATTCAAACTCGAACAAACCGGTCTTCGTGATTATTTTGATGTTATCGTCAGTTCAGAAACTCTCGGTCATGCCAAAGAGTTTATTGAGTTTTGGCAAATATTAGCAAGCAAACACCCCTTCGATGCAAAAAACTGTTATTTCATTGATGACACAGAAAAAGTGCTTAATGGTGCAAAACTTTTTGGGATTGAACAGCTCTATTCGATTCAGCAGCCTTCATCTGCCAAAGTGCCTCGCGAGACTTGTAATTATCCAATGCTGTCCGCATTAACAGATTTAATCCCTATTTTAGAAGCTCAAATGACTGAGCAAGCCGAGGAACAGAAAAAATATGCGTAAATCAAATCTAGCCGAAGATGCAGTTGGTATGCGTATAGACAAATGGTTGTGGGCTGCACGTTTTTTTAAAACACGCTCTATTGCCAAAAATGCGATTGAAGGCGGTAAAGTTCATCATAATGGCGAACGCGTTAAAGTTTCTCGTGAAGTTCGTGTAGGCATGGAATTAACCATTGCCCAAGGCCTTGAGAAAAAAACCGTGGTGGTGAAAGCACTGTCGGATGTTCGTGGGCCTGCCCCCACCGCTCAGCTGCTTTATGATGAAACTGAGGTCAGTATTGCAAAACGGGAATTGCTCGCATCCCAAAGAAAGTTGCATAATCTAGCTCGGCCAGATCATCGACCAAGTAAAAAAGATCGTCGAGATATTGGTAAATTTAAAAGAGAAAATGATCAACAGTTTGACCAGCAATGGTCTTATAATGATGATTAAGTTAAAGCGTCACAACATGTCGCACCTGTTGTGATTTTCATAGAACAAAAGGATGATTTCTGTCACTATACCCTCGTGGAACAGATCTAAACTGAATACATCCACTTGAGTATATTGTTTCGTGACATCGTATTGAGGTTGTAAGATGGATGATAATAAAAGCAAGGCGTTAAATGCGGCCTTAAGCCAAATTGAAAAGCAGTTTGGTAAAAACACCGTTATGCGTCTTGGCGATAATACTGTACAGGCAGTTGAAGCTGTCTCTACAGGTTCTTTAACATTAGATATCGCACTAGGTATTGGTGGTTTGCCTAAAGGTCGTATCGTAGAAATCTACGGTCCTGAATCTTCTGGTAAAACGACTATGACATTACAAGCTATTGCACAATGTCAGAAAGCTGGCGGTACTTGTGCATTCATCGATGCTGAACATGCATTAGACCCTCAATACGCACGTAAACTTGGCGTAGATATTGATAACTTACTTGTTTCACAGCCAGACAATGGTGAACAAGCACTTGAAATTGCAGACATGCTGGTACGTTCAGGTGCCATTGACCTGATCGTTGTCGACTCTGTAGCTGCACTGACCCCTCGCGCCGAAATTGAAGGCGAAATGGGTGACTCACACATGGGCTTACAAGCTCGCCTGATGAGCCAAGCACTGCGTAAAATTACCGGTAATGCGAAACGTTCGAACTGTATGGTGATCTTCATTAACCAAATCCGTATGAAGATTGGTGTAATGTTTGGTAGCCCAGAAACCACAACTGGTGGTAATGCACTTAAATTCTATGCATCTGTACGTTTAGATATCCGCCGTATTGGTCAAGTGAAAGAAGGCGACGAAATCATTGGTTCAGAAACCAAAGTGAAAGTTGTGAAAAACAAAATGGCTCCTCCATTCCGTGAAGCGATTTTCCAAATTCTTTATGGTAAAGGCGTGAACCATTTAGGTGAGCTTGTTGACCTCGCAGTACAACAAGAAATTGTTCAAAAAGCAGGTGCTTGGTATTCATACCAAGGTGACAAGATTGGGCAAGGTAAAAACAATACCATTCGCCACTTAGAAGAACACCCTGAACTTGTGCAAACTATCGAAAAACTGATTCGTGAACAACTTCTGACTACGGGTACAGCACCTGTAGAAGACAAAGACGAAGAAGAACCAGACTTTTTAGATGCTTAATTACAGCATACTTTAATAGTAGACGAAACGCCCTACGGGGCGTTTTGTTTTGCACTCAAAATTTGTATTAAAATGACCCCATGACTAAAGACCATTTTCCACTCTTGCTCGACTACGAAGCACTAAAACAACAGTTCGCAGAAGCTGAAGAACCTACCTGCGCAAATCATACTGCACAAACTGACATTTCACATGACAATACTTCGGTGACCGATCACTCTGCGTTGCATTTTGATGCCAATGGTAAAGATGTTCATGCTGAAAAAAAACCAGGACTGCGCGGCTCTCGTTTACGCTCCTACGCCTTTGCAGTACTCACACGTAAAGAATACTCAAAAGCGGATTTAATTGAAAAATTAGCACTGTATGCGGATAGTCGTGAAGAAGTCATACACTTGGTGGAAGAACTCGCACGTGAGAACTATCAAAGCGATCAACGTGTAGCAGAAATGCTGTTGTCGAGTCAAAAGCGTAAAGGTAAAGGTCCCAACCGTATAAAGCTCGCTTTAAAAAATAAAAAAGTAGACAGTGAATTAATTCAGGATGAATTAAAAGAAACAGATTGGGTCGCCGAAGCCTACCAGCTCAAGATCAAAAAATTTGGCAAAGCTGTTGAACGTGATCCAAAACAAAAAGCCAAACAAATACGTTTTTTACAATATCGAGGATTCGATCTCGATACGATTTTTAAAGTGATTGCACGTAAAGAATTTGATGCCGAATAACAAAGATATAGATCTAAATAAAGAATTAATAAAACTAAAATAAAGAAGAATCTAGGATTAAAAAAAATGAGAGGACGTTTAATTTATTATGATTGAAACTGGTGGCAACCCTACCAGCAAGACTTCGGCACATCATATTTCTACTACCGTTGCTACCTTCCGGTCCTGGCGGGGTTTGTAGAGTACAATTGCGAAGTAACCGGCAGGGCTACCATTGCAAGAACAGAGTATAGAGATTTTTGATAAACATGCAAGACTAAAACCAAGAATTCCTGAGTAGAAAACACTGTTTGATTATTTATAAATCAATATGATGGTCGATGATGTAGAAAACGTGAAACATCATCACTATATTTTTACTTTAATACACAACAAGATTGTAAAAGCTTATTGCAATTCAGAACTTTGGCGTTTTTAATGTGCTTATCGTTTTATCTAAAGCAGTCTGTAATAAAACTATTCAATACGGACATGCTTGCAACTACATGGAATTTTTATGATGTTTAAACAGCATGTATTGTGTGCCCTTACATTGACTTGCTCAGGTACGCTATTTGCCAATATTCCAATTGAATCTCGCGGTTTGAGTGGCGCAGATAATGGCACTGTGTATACAGCAAATAATACAGCCATTCAAACAGGTGCTGGCTCTACCCCTACGCCAACAAATTTAAATTGGCAGCTCATGCAGAAGAACCAACAGCTCGAAAATGAATTGCGTAGCTTACGCGGTAAAATGGAAGAGCAAGACAATATTATCGAACAATTAAAAAGTGAACTTACAAACCGCTATGCAGATTTAGATCAACGTTTAGAGCTACTCCAACAAAAAGTAGATCCGAGTGAAGACACAGAGGCTGCGGAGGATAACCAACAAGGTACTGCACCCAGTAGCAGCTAATATAGCCCCTACACCAGCTAAACAACCTACGACCCAAGCAACATTAAGCTCATCTGCAAAACAACCTGTAAATGCAGGTGGTGACTCACTTGAGCTTGAGAAAGCAGCTTATACCGTTGCTTTAGATGCATATAAACAAGGTGGTGCGAAAAAAGCCATTGCACCAATGAAAAACTTTATTAAGAATAATCCTAATAGCGTCTACATTAGCAATGCATATTTTTGGTTAGCTGAGTTCAACCTTGCTGTTGAACCGACCAACTACGCAGAAGCGAAAAAGAACTATAGTATCGTGGTAGATCAATACCCTGAGTCGACCCGCGCGCCTAGAGCGTTATATCAACTGTATAGCATTGCAAAAGACGTCGATCGAAATAGCAGTTTAGCAACGCAGCTCAAAACCAAGCTTACCCAAAAATATCCAAAATCTGAAGAAGCAGGCTTTGTTAAAAAATAGTCCTATTTTTAACGCAAAAAAAAGACACCTTATAAGGTGTCTTTTTTTATTCGCAGCATTTAGCGTACGATACCGCGCTTAGACTGCTCAAGTGAGTCAATCAACAATTGCGCTTCTGCCACTTCAGGCAAAATTTCAGTACGAATACGCTCAATCGCTTCATTCGTCGTTAAACCATCTTTATAGATCAATTTAAAGGATTCACGTAAACCTTGAATCACATTTTTAGACCAACCTTTACGACGCATGCCTTCAATGTTCATGGCAAAAGCATGGGCTGGATTACCAGATACCATGACATAAGCAGGTACATCTTTCAAAATAAGAGATGCACCACCAATCATACTGTAAGAATCGATTTTACAGAATTGATGAATACCAGAGTTACCACCTACGATGACATAATCACCAATGTGGACATGACCTGCAACGCCGACGTTATTAGCAAAGATATTATGATCACCTACCACACAGTCATGTGCAATATGTGTATTCACCATCAATAAATTATGACTACCAACTTTAGTTAGACCCTGATCTTGAACAGTACCACGGTGTAAACTACAGTGTTCACGAATCGAGTTATGATCCCCGATTTCTAACCAAGTTTCTTCACCAGCATATTTCAAGTCTTGGCAGACTTCACCAACACTGGCAAATTGAAAAATTTCGTTATGTTGACCAATACGGGTATAACCACCCACCACAACATGTGAATGCAGTTTAGTACCCGCTCCAATTGTGACTTGAGGACCAATAATACAATATGGTCCAATTTGCACATCCGGAGCAATTACTGCTGATGAGTCAATAATGGCGGTAGGATGAATTAATTCGTTATTGCTCATGCTGTCTCTGTTTTCTGATGCGAAACCATAATTTCCGCGGTTGCTGCGACTACGCCATCTACAGTGGCAACACAATTATATTTGTAAATGCCACGCTTTTGCATCACTAATTCCGATTTTAATACAAGTTGATCGCCTGCAACGACTTGTTTTTTAAATCGAACCTTCTCTGCACCAGCAAATAAGAACAGCGAACCCGCTGAAGGTTTCTCATTATTCATGATGAAACCTAAGATACCCGATACTTGCGCCAATGCTTCAACAATCAGCACACCCGGCATAATTGGGTATTCAGGGAAATGGCCTTGTAAAAATTCTTCATTAATCGTTACATTTTTATAGCCTACAATCCCGTTGTCAGTCACTTCAACAACACGATCAACCAATAAAAACGGATAACGATGTGGCAAATATTCACGAATAGTCTGAATAGTCATTGGTAATTCAGGTTTTGTGAAAGCTGGGGTATTCGACTCTGTCATCATAATTATTTACGCAATTTAAATGTTGATTCAAGGGACTCAATTTGAGACTGCATATGATCAAGTCGTTTGACCAATTGGGTCAATGGCACATCTGCTAATTGTTTAAAGCGGATTGCTGCCTTTTTCCAAGAACCACTTTCAAGCATTGGCGTACCTGAAGAATAACTCCCAGCAACGGAAATACTTTTTGTGACCATTGACATACCGGTAATTGTCACATTATCTGCAATATTAATGTGACCTACGATACCAACAGCCCCTGCTAGCACACAATTTTTGCCAATAGTTGTACTACCGGCAATACCACATTTCGCAGCCATTGCCGTATTTGCACCAACTTTGACGTTATGCGCGATTTGCACAAGGTTATCAATAATGACACCATCTTCCAAAATTGTGTCATCTAAAGCACCACGGTCGATACTACAATTTGAACCAATACGCACATCATTCCCGATACGTACAGAACCTAATTGAGCAATACGATGCCATTTCCCTTGATAAGGTGCAAAACCAAATCCTTCACCACCGACCACCGTATTTGCATGGATACGTACACGATCACCTAACTTGGCTTCACCAGTAATCGTCACATGCGAATCGATAAAACAATCTTTACCAATTTCAACACCATGATCAATCTTCACTTGTGATTCAATGCGCGTTCCTTCACCCACCACACTATTCGCACCAATCACCACATAATGCCCAATATAAGCAGTATCAGAAATGATTGCGGAAGGATGAATTTGGGCAGTACTTTCAATTCCTGTTTCTACAGATTTTTTTTCAAAAACATGCGTCAGAATAGCGAAAGCCAGATACGGATTGGGTACAACAATGAAGTTTTGCTGTGAAGGGATTTGTGACTGCATCTCTGCAGTCACAATCAGCGCACCAGCCTGAGACTGTTGAGCTTCATTCAGATACTTATCTGCGTTTAAAAATGCAAGCTGATGCGGTTGAGCACTCTCTAAACTTGCCATTCCACTGAATAGCAAATCTAGCTGGCCAATACATTGACCTTGAACAAGTTGAGCAAGCTTTTCTAAACTGAATTTTTGAGAATTCATTGATTATTTAATTGCATTAACCTTTTGAATCATTTTATCAGTTAAATCAAACTTAGGGTCATACGCAAGTGCTGAATTTTTATTCAAAACAACATCTAACTTATTTTCTGTGCGCAATTGTTCTGCAACTTGCTTGATTCGTGTATCCATCGTGCGATTTAAAGACTGAATATTCCCTTGAACCGAAGCTTGAACTTTTTGCTGTAAATCAGTCAGCTCTTTAAGTTTAGTTTGATACTGTTGACCCATTTGCTGCTTTTGCGCAGCAGTCAACTTATCACCACCCTGCTGAGCTTTTTGCTGCATTGCTTCCAGCTCTTTAGCCAGTGATTCAATTTTAGTGGTTTGTGGTTTCAATTGCTGTTGAATTTGAGCATTTTGTTGTTTTATATAAGTGCTTTGATCCACCACCTTTTCTAAATCAACCACACCGTAACCTGCTGCATGTACCACAGCAGAACATGACATACCCAATACCGCCAAACCAGTAAATAATTTATTCATCTTATCAACCTGTAATTTTGTTATTCCCAGAAGGGTCGTACTTAGAAGGTACGACCAATCTCGAATTGAATTTCTTTTGTTTCATCGCCAGCTTTGTCATTAAGCGGGAATGCATAACTCAGTGAAATTGGACCAATCATCGTGATCCAAGTAAAGCCTGCACCAACGCTATAACGCATGTTATTCATATCAAAGCCGTAGTTATCTTTACAGTATTGACGGTCTTCACTAGATTTAGGAACGTCACATTGGGTATCAAATACTTGTGCGCCTTCAGCAAATAATACTGGACGAACTTGACGCGCCCAATCGCCTTTAAATGGCACAGGTAAAGCTAATTCAGTACCAAATTGAATTAAAGCATTACCACCCACTTCTTCTGGATCATAGTCAACCTTATTTTGCGCATCATAATACACACCAGGATATTTAGGCCCTAAAGTACTGTTATCATAGCCACGTACCGAACCAAAACCACCTGCATAGAAGTTTTTATAGAACGGCAAATCATTACCATAGCCTAACTTACCGTAACCACGTAATACAAAGTCTTTACCCAGTGGGAAATAGGCTTGTGCATCGTAAGTGATTTTTTGATATTCAACATCACTACCTGGTAATGCAATTTCGGCATTGACGCGGTGTGACATACCCGATGTAGGGAATACCGGGCGATTCAAGGTATTGTATGACCAACCCAAGTTAAGGTTATAAGTTAAGAAATCACCTTTAAACGCACTATCGTATGATTCTTCAGGTACTGCGCAAGTGTTGTGAGTAACAATTTTATTACCTTCACTATCTAGTACAAAATCTCCATTCGCATCAGTTTTGTATACAGGCACAGTTAATTGTGAGTTACCAGACGCATCCGTAGGACAGAATGATGTGGTATCCGTCGCCTTCCCACCATTTGCTAGTAAATAATCACGCACATAAGTAGAAACATATGGGCCTGTAGTTACTTCGGTATTATCAATATTCAAGCCCATACTGATACTTTGGTTTTCATCGATCGGATAACCAAAGTTGATACCACCACCAAAACTGTCAGTGACGTAGTTGTTAACGTTATAGTCGTCATCTAACTTGGTTTTACGGTAGTACATATTATAACCACGACGTACACCATCAATAGTGAAATACGGGTCAGTTACACTGAGGTTGTAGTAATCTTGAGTCTCAGAACGTGACAAATCGATAGAAACTGCATTACCTGTACCCAAGAAGTTGGTTTGACTCAAACCTGCTTGGAAAGTTACACCGCCACTTTGTGAGAAACCAACAGCCAAAGTACTTGTACCTGAATGCTGTTCTTCAACATTCACATTTAAATCAATTTGATCTGGCGTACCCGGAATACGTGCAGGTTTAACATCAACGGTTTTAAAGAAGCCTGTACGCTCTAAACGCACTTTAGACAAATCAATTTTTTCGTTACTTGCTAATGCGCCTTCCATTTGACGCATTTCACGACGTAGAACTTCATCAGCTGTTTTCGAGTTACCTGTAAAATTAATGCGGCGAACAGTGACTTGCTGACCCGGATTCACATAGTAATTTAAATCGACCAATTTGGTGTCTTTATTGATTTCAGGAACAATGTTCACTTCTGCAAAGTAGTAACCTGCGTTACCGTATTTACGAAGTAAAAGTTGTTTAACACCATTCACTTTTTCTTGTGAATATAAATCGCCATCTTTATAGAGTTTTAAAGCGTTTAAATCAGTTTGCGTATAAAGCGTATCACCTAAGAAATGAGTTTTACCAAACTTAAATTGTTCACCTTCATCCACCGAAACTTCGATAAAGACGTGTTTTTTATCTTCACTCAAATTCAGACTTGAATTGGTAATGTTAAAGTTGATGTAACCTTTGTTGAGATACATCGCACGTAAAGCTTCTAAACTCGCAGCCATCTTTTCACGTGCATAACGGTCATTACGAGAAATGATCGAGTTCCAACCACTTTCTTTTAATGCAAAAATTTGTTTAATTTCGCTTTCTTTAAAGACCGTATTACCAATGATATTGATATCAAATACTTTGGCAGATTGGCCTTCTTCAAACTCGATTAAGACATTAACACGGTTGTTTGGTTGAGCGGTTGTAATAACTTTGACATCAGCATCATAACGACCTTGCTGCATGTACTGTTGTTCTAATTCAGTCTCAACCGTTTGCAAAGATGATTTCTTTAAAACTTCACCTTCGGACAGACCCATTTTCTTTAAGCCTTCTTCCAAGGCTTCTTTAGGAATAAGTTTATTGCCTTTTAGCTCAACTTTAGAAATAACTGGGCGTTCAACCACTGTATATACAAGGGTATTACCGACTTGTGAAGACTTCACATCATCAAACAAACCCGATGCAAACATGCTACGAATTGAGTTTGAAATGATTTGATCATTGACACGATCACCAGCGGAGAATGGGATCATTCCGGCTACATTGTCAGGAGTTAAACGCACTAAGCCATCAACACGAATATCTTGTACTACAAAATCATCTGCTGCATATACTTGTTGTGCTACGGCCATAGCACTAACCAGTGCCAATGGCATAAATAAATGTTTGTGCTGCATGCCAGTCTTTTCCGCTGTTAATTTATTTCGTATAACGTTATTATAAACGCATAATGTCATTGAATAGAGCCAGTAGCATCATGCTACCCAGCAATACCATACCAATTTTTAATCCAACCAATTGTATTTGTTCAGAAACAGGTTTACCACGAATTAATTCAATAAAATAGTAAATTAAATGACCGCCATCGAGCATAGGAATTGGTAGTAAATTTAAAATACCCAAACTTACACTCATCAGTGCCATAAATGAAATGAAGGTTTGCCACCCCATTTCAGCACTTTGTCCAGCCACTTTCGCAATGGTAATCGGACCAGATAAATTATCTAAACCCACCAAACCACGCACCATTTTTACAATAGAATTCAAGATCATACTAGAGATCTGACCTGTTTTTTCTACTGCTTTGCCCAGCGCTTCTACAGGCGTGTATTGAATGGTTTGTTTGTATTCGGCTGGAATATTGACTTTACCCGGCTCGCTTTGTACACCTAAAAGCCCTGTGACTTTACCCATTTGGTCACGCTTACCTTGCGGCATCACGCTTAAATGCACAATTTTATTTTGTCGTAAAACATCAATTTTAAGTAACTTTTCTGGAGAAGCTTGTACAACTTGTACAACATCAAACCAGTCTTTCATTTTTACGCCATCGATCGAAACAATTCGATCACCCACTTGCATCCCTTGGCGAATTGCTGCGCCATCTTCACTGAGTTTTGAAACCACTGCAGGAATTTCAGGACGATACGGTGTAAAACCTAGAACATCGAGTGGTGACTGAGTTTGATCACGTAAGAAACTTTGAATAGGTAAACTGAAGTTTTGAATTTGCCCTGCTCGTTCAGCTTGAATTTGAATATTGCCAGTTTCACCTACACGATCAACCAAGGCATAATTCAAGCGCTCCCAAGTGGATACTTGAGTGCCATCTACGGCAGTAATTTTATCACCAGACTGCATTTGCGCAGCTGCTGCAGGCGTATTCGGTAAAATTTTACCTACGCGCGTATTCAGCTGTTCCTGAGCTGGTAAAAATAAAATCCAAAACAACACTACTGCAAAAGCCAAGTTAATGAGTGGCCCTGCCGCAACAATTGCAATACGCTTCCAAGGGTGTTGTCGGTTAAATGCTTTTGGTAAGTCTTCTGCTGCGACATCACCTTCTCGTTCATCCAACATTTTGACATAACCACCCAGTGGTAATGCAGACAGTTGATATTGAATACCCGACTTCTTTGACGTCCACTTAAGTAGTGTTGGGCCAAAACCAATCGAATACACCAAAACCTTTACGCCCAGTTTACGTGCAACGAAATAATGCCCAAATTCATGAATCGCTATCAGCGGTCCAAGTAGCAATATTGCTGCAATAATCATAAACAAGGCATTCATGTCTTAACTTCCTGAATTCAATACTGCTTTTTCAGCAACCATACGTGCCGATTTATCTGCATGCAAAATAACATCAATATTATTTGCAGCTGAGTTTTCAACTTGCCCCAACACATGTTCAACAATTTGAGGGATTTGAGTAAAGCCAATTTTCTCATGCAAAAATGCTGCCACGGCGATTTCATTGGCTGCATTTAAAATCGTAGGAGCTAAGCCTCCAGCCTTCATGGCTTGACGTGCTAATTTTAGTGCTGGGAATCGCTGTATATCAGGCTGTTCAAAGTTTAACTGTGAATGAACAAATAAATCTAATGGAGGCACATGTGTTTGAATACGCTTTGGCCACGCTAATGCATGAGCGATAGGCGTACACATATCAGGATTTCCCATTTGTGCCAAAGTCGAACCATCTACATATTGAACCATTGAATGAATGATACTCTGTGGATGGACAACAACTGTTACAAATTGTTCTTCAACTGCAAAAAGATGACAGGCTTCGATCAATTCCAAGCCTTTATTCATCAGCGTTGCAGAATCAACAGAAATTTTTTGCCCCATCGACCAATTTGGATGCTTACAGGCTTGTGCAGGCGTCACACTTTGCAATTGTTCTAAACTATGATGCAAAAATGGACCACCAGACGCGGTGAGTAAGATTTGTTTGACACCTAGCTTTGGCTGACCATTACGCTCACCTTGTAGATAAGTTTCAGGCAAGCATTGGAAAATTGCATTGTGTTCAGAATCGACCGGCAGCAACAAAGCATTATTTTCACGTGCGGTCTGAATCATGATGTCACCCGACATCACCAGCGCTTCTTTATTTGCAAGCAACACGCGTTTACCTGCTTTCGCAGCAGCCAATGTAGGTAGCAATCCTGCTGCCCCCACAATAGCTGCCATGACCACATCAACCTGTGGATGTTCTGCTACTGCAATCAATCCTGCTTCATCATGCAAGATTTCAATATCAGTTAATTTTTCAGCTACGAGTAATTGGCGCAGTTCATCCACTTTATTGAATGGAACAACTGCGATTTTCGGTCGATATTGTTTGCATATTTCGACAAGTTCTACAATTCGGCTATGTGCAGTGACTGCAAAAACTGAATACTCTTCGGGGTGCTGTTGCAGAATCTTTAAAGTACTTTGACCAATGGATCCTGTTACACCCAATATACAAACAGATTGTGACATCTATAAATCTACGCCAATTAATTTTAAAACATACATACCTGCTGCAAAGATAGGTGCTGCGGCAAGCAACGAGTCGATACGGTCCAGCACACCGCCATGTCCCGGAAGAATACGACCAGAATCTTTGATCCCTGCACGACGCTTGATCATCGATTCAAATAAATCACCAAGTACTGAACTAAATACCGTTATTACTGAAAGTATTAAAAATAAGATATGTTCAGCGATGCTTAAATCTAGATAAATAATTTCAACAACAATAACAATTAGCATTGCAGTGAATAGACCGCCGTATAAACCTTCGATCGATTTATTCGGGCTCACATCTGGTGCAAGTTTTTTCTTACCAAATTTACGTCCCACGAAGTATGCACCACTGTCTGCACCCCATACCAATAGGAACAGATACATGAGCCACCACGGTGAGTTCATCCACACAGAAAAAATAGCAGTTACCGCAGCAGGAACTAAGACTAAACCAATACCACTCAAACTTGGGTTATACCAGTTGTCGTAATCAGGATAAGACTTCACCCAATAGACACTTAAGATCCAAGTAAAGATTGAAGCCGCCCAAAGCAGCAATGCAACATCAGTAAAATGCAATGCTAGTGCTGAAAGAATAGCAGTGACTAGACCATAGCCCCAAGCGAAAGGTTTAATCACATTTTGTGTATTACGCGGCATGAGTTTAAACCACTCATAACCCGCGACAGCTGATGCAATAATCATCAGCACAAGCATTGGGTATTTAGACTCGGTTGCAAACATGCAACTCAATACAACTGAAACCAGTACCAATGCGGTTATTATCCGCTCTAACATTTATTTATTCTCAAACTGCTCTTGTTGAATCTGCTCTGAGGTCTTACCAAAACGACGTTCACGACCACCAAATACTGCTAGTGCGTCATCAAATTCTTCAATGGTAAATTCAGGCCATAATGTCTGGGTAAAATAAAGTTCTGCATAAGCAGCTTGCCAAAGCAAGAAGTTCGAAAGACGGAAATCACCACCTGTACGAATTAACAAATCTACCGGAGGTAGATCACTTAAACTGACATATTGACCAAAGACTTCAGCATCCACTGCTTCAAGATCTATTTTGTTAGTTAAAACATCTGCTGCGATTTGTTTTGCAGCCTGTGCCATATCCCACATACCACCGTAACTAATTGCAATAGTTAAAGTCATGCTGTCGAAATTAGCAGTCCTTTGTTCGGCTTGCAACATTAAGTCACGTAAGTTAGGAGATAAACGAGAACGATCACCAATAAAACGTAGGGAAATGTTAAATTTTTCCATGCGTGGCAACTGCTCATGAATGGTTTCTTCGAGAAGAGCCATTAACAAATCAACCTCAAACTGAGGACGATTCCAATTTTCACTCGAAAAAGCAAAAACCGTCAGTGCTTGGATATTTCTTTTACGACAATGTTCAACGATGGGATCTAGGATGTCCTTTCCAGAACGATGCCCTTCACCTTTTTGCATTTGATTCTTTTTGGCAAAACGATTGTTGCCATCCATAATGATGGCAACATGTTTTGGAAGACGGGAAGTTTCTTCAGATGAGGTCATTAAAACTTAGACCTTCATCAATTCAGCTTCTTTTGCAGCCAGACGTTTTTCAACTTCAGCAACGAATTTGTCTGTGATTTTTTGAATGTCATCACCCGCACGACGCTCATCATCTTCAGAAATTTCTTTTTCTTTCAACAATGCTTTGATATCACCCAAAACATCACGGCGGATGTTACGGATCGCAACTTTTGCATTTTCAGCTTCGTTACGTGCAACTTTCTGCATGTCTTTACGTGTTTCTTCTGTTAATGCAGCCATAGGAACACGGATGGCATCAGCAGTAATCGGGTTTAAGCCTAAGTCAGATTCACGGATTGCTTTATCAATTGCAGCAACCATTGAACGTTCAAAAGGCTGAACAAGTAAAGTACGAGAGTCTTCTACACCCACGTTCGCTACTTGGTTTAATGGCACATCAGAGCCATAGTAAGGAACCATAACACCATTTAAAATTGATGGGTGCGCGCGCCCTGTACGAACTTTAGCAAAACCATGCTCTAGAGAATCTAGAGATTTGTTCATACGGTCTTCTGCGTCTTTTTTAAGATCGTTAATCATGTGATCTTCCTTACTTAATTCGAAAAGATGTAAATTCTAAAATAGCTTGTAGTATAAAGAGCTTTAAGGCCCACGTACATTAGTTAGTAACGTGAGTACCCTCTTTTTCACCCATTACCACTGAAAGTAATGAACCTGATTTGTTCATATCAAATACTTGAAGTGGAACGTTGTGGTCACGGCATAAGCAGATCGCAGTTAAATCCATCACACCCAGTTTTTCATCTAAAACTTGGTCAAATGTTAATGCATCGTATTTCACTGCATCTTCATATTTACTTGGATCTTTGTTGTATACGCCATCAACCTTCGTCGCTTTAAGGATAAGATTGGCTTCAATCTCGATACCGCGTAAGCATGCCGCTGTATCTGTCGTAAAGAATGGGTTACCCGTACCTGCGACAAATACACACACTTCGCCACGAGTTAAATGACGAATAGCATCACGGCTAGAGTATGATTCAACTACTGCACCAATGGGTAAAGCTGACATTAGACGAGTTTTGATATTACGTCGTACCAAAGCATCACGAAGTGCCAAACCGTTCATCACAGTGGCCAACATACCCATTTGGTCACCTGTTACACGGCCAACCAAACCATCTTTTTGTAATTGGCTCCCACGGTAAAGGTTACCACCGCCGACAACGATACCCACTTGAACACCTAAACCAACAAGGTGCGCAATTGCGAGTGACATTTGATCGAGCACTTGTGCATCGATACCCATCTCTTTATTGCCCGCTAAAGCTTCACCTGAAAGCTTAAGCAGGATGCGACCAAAACGTGGTTTTTTAGAATCAAGCATCATCAACTCCGAATTATTTAATTTCAATTATTTTTAATGAATCGTTTAAGCAGACTTAACCGAGATCAGTTTTGCAAATAAGTCATATTCATCTGCATCTGTAATTTCTACTTCAAGTAAATCACCTGCTTTAATCACTGACTTATCGATATCCTCAACAAAAACATTACCATCAATTTCAGGTGCATCTGCATAAGAACGCGCAACAGCAACTGGGAACTCTTCTTCAAGATCATCCACAAGTACTGTCATTTTCTGACCAATACGGCTTTGCAATTTTGCAGCAGAGATTTCTTGCTGAACTTGCATGAAACGCTCATAACGCTCTTGCTTGATTTCTTCAGGCACATGATCTGGCAAATCATTTGCAGTCGCGCCTTCAACTGGTGAGTAAGTAAAACAACCCACACGATCAAGCTGCGCTTCTTTTAACCAATCAAGCAACATTTGGAAGTCTTCTTCAGTTTCACCCGGGAAGCCCACAACAAATGTAGAACGAATCACAAGATCAGGACATTTCTCACGCCAAACTTTTAAACGCTCCAGTGTATTTTCACTGTGCGCAGGGCGTTTCATGAGTTTTAAAATCTTAGGACTTGCATGCTGGAATGGAATATCCAAATACGGCAGGATTTTGCCTTGTGCCATTAAGTCAATCACAGCATCCACATGTGGATATGGATATACATAGTGCAGACGCACCCAGATACCCAATTGACCCAATGCTTCACACATGTCATAGAATTTGGTTTTAACGGGCTGACCGTTCCAGAAGTCCAATTTGTATTTGGTGTCTACGCCATAAGCCGATGTATCTTGAGAAATCACAAGGACTTCTTTTACGCCTGCTTTTTTCAGCGCTTGAGCTTCAGTCAATACTGAACCTACTGGACGAGAAACCAAATCACCACGCATGCTTGGGATGATACAGAATGTGCAACGATGGTTACAACCTTCTGAAATCTTCAAATAAGCATAATGTTTTGGTGTTAATCGAATACCTTGTTCCGGTACTAGATCAATAAACGGATTGTGTTTCGGTGGCTCAGGCACGTATTCGTGCACAGCTTCCATCACTTCTTGATATGCCGCAGCACCTGTCACTTTTAAGACATTTGGGTGCATTTGGCGAATTTTGTCTTCGTCTTTACCTAAACAACCAGTCACAATTACGCGACCGTTTGAACTCATCGCTTCGCCAATGGCATCTAGCGACTCTTGTACTGCAGATTCAATAAAACCACAGGTATTTACAACTACTAAATCGGCACCATCATAATCTGATGCTACATCATAACCTTCAGTCTTTAACTGAGTTAAAATTCGTTCGGAATCTACCAATGCCTTAGGACAACCTAAAGAAACAAAACCGACTTTGGGGGATTTCATGAATCTGCGCTCCACTATAATCCGCGTATTGTATGTCTTTTCAAAACATAAAAACAGGTGAAAAGGCCACTCTTTATATCACGCACCAAAATAATGCTATAAATTCATCCATATAATTTCATTTGCACCATTTTAATGCATTTTTGATTTACAGCCTGTTTTTAATCGGCTATACACTTTATTTAAAGTCTTAAATAAGCGCATTTATTCAAATAAGCATCAAAACTTAGCGTATTTCTCAAATAGTTGGCTTATATCTTGCATAACTTGCATCAATTCGAACCTTATTAGATTGAACGATTTGCTTTATGAAGATGCCATTGCGCCATTTTAAGACAGGAACCTCTCGCTAATGGATCAGACTATGACGATTGATTACAGGCTTTTAGTGGATAATTTAACCACTGCCATTTTATTGGTCGATAGCAACCTGAATATTTTTTATTTAAATTCATCTTGTGAAGCGCTTTTTGACATCAGCTTACTTCGTGCATCAGGTCAGCCTGTATTAAATTTACTCCATATGCCCGATGATGAGTTCAATACGCATGATGCATTAATGAATACACTAACTTCCGGTCAGCACTATACGCGCCGAGAAGCAACGATTAATGTCAACTTTAAAGACATTCATGTTGATTACACCGTGTCACAGCTCAACTCTGGCAAACCCTACCACCCGTTGCTATTGATTGAACTCAATCAAATCGACCGGATGTTGAAAATCTCTAAAGAAGAAAACCTGATTCAACAACATCAAGTTGCACGACAACTGATTCGTGGTGTTGCTCATGAAATTAAAAATCCACTTGGTGGTATCCGTGGGGCGACACAACTTTTAGCGCGTAGTTTAAATGATCCGAAGTACAGCGAATTCACCGACATTATTATTAGTGAAGTGGACCGATTACGTAATCTTGCTGACACTATGCTTGGTTCAAGACAATTACCAAGTTACGAACCAGTCAATGTCCATGAACCCCTTGAACGTGTTCGTTCACTGATCGTCAACCAAACTAAAAAGAAAATTAAAATCACCCGTGATTATGACCTTTCTTTACCGGATGTTCTGGCAGATCGTGATCAATTGATTCAGGTCATGCTGAATATCAGTGTTAATGCTGTTCAGGCGATGACTGAAAATAAAGAGTTCTTTGTTGAGCATCAACCAGAACTGACCTTGCGCACACGAATTCAACGCTTAGTCACCATCAACGGTGTATTAAAACGTTCTGCGGTACGCATTGACATCGAGGACAATGGACCGGGTGTCCCACAAGAAATATTAGAATCCGTATTTTACCCTTTAGTGACAGGACGAGCGAAAGGCACAGGTCTCGGCCTTAGCATTGCACAAAATATTATGCATCAACATAACGGAATGATTGAATGCCAATCAGTTCCTGGAAAAACAGTATTTAGCCTATATTTACCTTGGGAGTCAGATCATGTCGCGTAATAAGATTTGGGTCATCGATGATGATCGCGCCATGCGTTGGGTGCTGGAAAAAACATTCAAAGAAGAAGGTTTTGATGTTACCAGTTTTGAAGAAGCACAATCCGCTTTAGATCAGTTAAGTGTCGATGCGCCAGATGTTATTTTGACGGACATTCGTATGCCAGGTATTGATGGACTGACCTTTTTAGGTAAAGTCAAAGGCAACTACCCAGACTTACCTGTGATCATCATGACCGCTCATTCAGATTTAGAATCTGCTGTGTCGAGCTATCAAACGGGTGCATTTGAATATCTACCAAAACCTTTTGATATTGATGAAGCCTTAGCGCTTGTAAACCGTGCAATTTTGCATATTGCCAAATTACAACAACAAGAATCTGCTAAAACTGTTCAACCGATTCAATCTACTGAGATTATTGGTGAATCACCTGCTATGCAGGAAGTCTTCCGTGCCATTGGTCGTCTTTCTCAATCACACATTACCGTATTAATTAATGGTGAATCAGGCACGGGTAAAGAATTAGTTGCGCATGCATTGCATAAGCATTCACCACGTGGCAACAAGCCTTTTATTGCCCTCAACATGGCGGCAATTCCAAAAGATTTGATCGAAACTGAATTATTTGGTCATGAAAAAGGCGCGTTCACCGGTGCCAACACACAGCGTCAAGGGCGTTTCGAACAAGCCAATGGCGGGACTCTTTTCCTTGATGAAATTGGCGACATGCCATTTGAAACTCAAACACGTTTACTGCGTGTTTTAGCGGATGGCGAATTCTACCGCGTTGGTGGTCACATCCCAGTCAAGGTGGATGTCCGTATCGTTGCGGCAACACACCAAGACTTAGAAAAGTTAGTACATGAAGGTCGCTTCCGTGAAGACTTGTACCACCGTCTAAACGTCATTCGTATTCATATTCCAAAACTTGCACATCGTAGTGAAGATATTCCGATGCTTGCACAGCACTTCCTAGCAAGTGCAGGCAAAGAACTTGGGGTAAGCCCGAAAATTCTGCGTCCTGAAACGCAAGAATACATGCAAAAACTGCCGTGGCAAGGTAATGTGCGTCAGCTCGAAAATACCTGTCGCTGGCTAACAGTCATGATCACAGGCCGTGAAGTTTATCCAGAAGATTTACCGTCTGAATTAAAACAGATTCCAATTCAAGGCACAGATGGCAATCCTGCTACTCAAGGGATTGATCGTATTGGTGTGCATCACTGGGATGAGTTACTTGGTCAATGGGCCGTACAAAAACTTAAAAATGGTGAGATGAAAATTCTCGACATTGCCACACCAATGTTTGAACGCACCCTCATCAATGCAGCACTACAGCAAACACGTGGGCGTAAGCGCCATGCAGCAGAACTTTTAGGTTGGGGTCGTAATACCTTAACCCGTAAACTTAAAGAACTCGGTATGGACAGTGCCGAAGATGATGTCGAAGAAGAATTAGAAAGTTAATTTTCTGATTTACATTAAAAAAGCCAGTCACTTGACTGGCTTTTTTATTTTGAGATTTTTTAACAATATTTTATGCCGTAAAGCCGACATAACGTGAATAACCTTCCACCCCTAAATCAGACTTATAAATCAGAAACTCAGGGAAGCTCGAGGCGGTAATTTCAGTAAACATATGATACTGATCATCATTAGCATGCAAGTCATCGACTGTATGCTGCATAGTTTGCTCAAATTCATCGGTAATAAACTCAAAACCAATATCCATTGCAATAAACAGCACATGCTCACATGGCTGTACATACTGCTCTTCTGACCAATCAATCACTTGCTGCTGGCAATGTGGACACTGAATGTTATCTGACGGAGAAATATCAAGTTCGATCAATTGATAAGACATAAAAGTAAATTTATTCATAAATATTAGATTTATTCTAACAAAACTTAGTTTCAGCTAAAGATATTTATTCAATAAAAAAGGAGCCGTAGCTCCTTTAAATTTGACTGATTTCGATTATTTCTTAAGGGATGACTTATAGGCAGATAATGCAGCCACCGCGATAGCCGACAAAGCAATACCCGGCGCACTTGCAATTAAAATACCTGTCGTTCCTAGACCTAACGCCAAAATCTTGCCTGTAAGTAATGGACCTGTCATTGCACCCAAACGTCCCCATGAAATTGCACTTCCCACACCTGTCACTTTCCCAGCTGGTGTATAGAAAATTGGAGAGATCCCATACAAAATCGATTGACCACCTGTAGAGAAAATCCCGCCCATGATGCCTGCTGCGATAAGTACAGGAATGGAATTTGTTGTGAACAGTACAAACAATGCTACAAACAAACCTGAATAGATAATCACTGCCATTTGCCATAATTTTAGGCGATCCAGCAAGTAGCCTAAACCCAGCGTACCAATCACTGCGCCCACTTGGAACATCAACATGATCATAAAAGCTTGTTGCTTTTCCAACCCTTGTTCCATAAGCAAGTTAGGCAACCAACTGATCAGAATATAGTTCACCATTAAGGTAAAGAAGAAACTCAGCCAAAGCGGCAATGTATACTTATAACGCTGTTCAGCAAAAAGGATTTGCCCCATCGGTGGAACCGTTTCCTTGGTTTCTGCCTCAACTTTTTCTGTACGCTTATCTTTTAAGATAATCGCCATGAATGGAATCAAGATTAAAGGCGTTAAACCACCAATTAAAAATAGTGTATGCCATGAGATATCTTTAAAGACAATACCCAAGCCAGCAACAAAGATTGCACCTACGGGTAAGCCACAGTACATCAAACTATTTAAGCGCCCACGGTTAGCATCCGTCGCTTCATCACCCACCACCGAGATCATCGTTGGCATCGCAGCACCCAAACCTAAACCTGTAAAGAATCGTGCGATATATAAAATTTCAATACTTGGTGCAACTGCCGTGATAGACATAAATACACCGAAGATAAAAATCGATAACATCAGGACTTTCTTCTGTCCCAAATAGTCAGCGACACGCCCCCCAAAGAACGCGCCAAATAACATACCAAACACACCTAAGCTAAACACATAGCCCATTTGCACTTGATCTAAGGAAAATGTCGCTGCGATTCCTTTTGCTGCGATACCGGGCGCTTGCAGGTCAAAACCTTCAAAAAATGCTACCCAGAAACACAAAAATACCGTTAGAAATTTTTGCATTTTTCCCGATTGTTGATTTGCCATAATCGAACTCCATTCATGTAGCGTAAACCCACTTGTACGCCATGCCCTGAAGTTTCGGCTTTATTGGGTAGAATAAATACCACTACAAAGGTCGGAATTCACACGACCAAAAGCCCACCATTAAAACCTAAAACTTTGTATATCAATATTTTTTAGATCTTATTTTTTGTATTTATAATTCATTATCAATCACTTAGGTTTATGAAAGGTTTTAATAATCAAACCATAGCTAAAACTAATGATGATCAAAATATTCATTTAATCCGATCAAATACCAACAGCCAATAATTTATTGGCAATAAAAAACCCGCTCAGTTGCGGGTTTTTTATTTAACTCAAAATCTTATGCAGATTTTTTCGCTTGGTTATTCTTACGAATCGTAATCATCACCAATTGAACAGCCGCAGGTGTTACACCTGGAATACGACTTGCTTGTGCCAATGTTTCAGGCAATACATTTTTCAGCTTCATGGTGATTTCACGTGAAAGACCAGAAACGACATCATAATCAAAATCAGCAGGAATACGTGTATCTTCCAAACGCTTCATTTGCGCAACGTCTTCTTGCTGACGGTTAATATAACCCGCATATTTCACTGCAATTTCAATTTGCTCTCCAACAAATGCTGAAACTTCAGAACCCGTCAATTCAGCAATTTGCGCAAAGTTGATATTTGGACGTTTGAGCAAATCAATTGCATTGGTTTCTTTTGACAGGTCATCGCCAGTCATTTCAACGAATTTTTTGCCTAGTGGATTGTTTGGCGCTGCCCAAAGGTGTTGTAAACGACCTTTCTCCGTTTCTACAGCTTCCATTTTTTGGCAGAACGAATCCCAACGCGCATCATCGACCAGACCCATTTCACGGCCAATTGCTGTTAAACGCTGATCCGCATTGTCTTCACGCAACATCAAACGGTATTCCGCACGCGAAGTGAACATACGGTACGGTTCTTTAGTACCCAAAGTAATCAAGTCATCAACCAATACACCCATGTACGCTTCATCACGTTTTGGTGTCCATTGCTCTTGATCCCATGCACGACGTGCTGCGTTCAAGCCTGCAAGCAAACCTTGCGCACCTGCTTCTTCATAACCTGTTGTACCGTTAATTTGACCCGCAAAATACAGGTTATTAATCGATTTGGTTTCTAAAGAGAATTTCAATGATTGTGGGTTGAAATAATCGTACTCAATTGCATAACCCGGACGCAATATGTGCGCATTTTCCATACCACGAATCGAACGAACCAATTCAAACTGAACGTCGAATGGTAAAGAAGTCGAAATACCGTTTGGATAAAGCTCATGTGTGTCCAGACCTTCAGGTTCCAAGAACACTTGATGCGAATCTTTATCGGCAAATTTATGAATTTTATCTTCAATCGATGGGCAGTAACGTGGACCCACACCTTCAATCACACCGGTATACATTGGTGAACGGTCTAAGCCGCCACGAATGATATCGTGAGTTTTTTCATTGGTATGTGTGATATAGCAATTGATTTGCTCAGGATGCATCGACGCATCACCCATGAACGACATAGTTGGAGATGGGAAATCACCTGGCTGTGGCGTCATCACAGAGAAATCAACTGATCGTGCATCGATACGTGGTGGTGTACCAGTTTTTAAACGACCTACAGGTAAGTTCAATTCACGAAGGCGCGCAGCCAATGAAATTGAAGGAGGATCGCCCGCACGACCGCCTGAAGCATTATTTAGACCTACGTGGATCACACCACCTAGGAATGTACCTGTAGTTAATACAACAGTTTTCGCATCAAAGCGAATACCCATCTGAGTAACCACACCTTTTACAGTATCGCCCTCAACGATTAAGTCGTCAGCTGCTTGTTGGAAAATATCCAAGTTCGCTTGATTTTCTAAGGTTTCACGAATCGCAGCTTTATAACGAATACGGTCAGCCTGTGCGCGAGTCGCACGAACAGCCGCACCTTTACGTGAGTTTAAAATACGGAATTGAATACCACCTTTGTCAGCAGCCAATGCCATTGCACCGCCAAGCGCATCAATTTCGCGTACTAAATGTGATTTACCAATACCACCAATGGCTGGGTTACAGCTCATCTGCCCTAAAGTCTCAATATTATGAGTTAAGAGTAAAGTCTGTCGACCCATACGTGCCGCAGCAAGAGCTGCCTCAGTACCCGCGTGACCGCCGCCGATAACAATGACATCGTAAACTTTAGGATAATGCATAGTGGTAAAGGAGATTAAAAAAGGATGACGGAAGATTATAGCAAAAATTCACCGATAAGTTGACTGATTAACTCGATTTTATTGTTATTGGCTACTGTTTTATGCCTATATATTTCTTTAAGAACATACATACTTTGCATATTCCACATAAAAATATACATTTCTCAAGCAAATGTTACTCGAAGATTGTTGTTTTATTCTGATGATTTTTTATTCTGTTATAGATCCCATGAGAATCATAAGGACTATAAGCATGAATAAGAATATTTTGCTATCCACGGTTTTATGCGGTTTATGTTTATCACCACTTGCTGCCTCAGCCAATGATAAAGTTGAGAAAGTGTATGATGCACAGCGATATCAACAAGTCTGTAAAGGTAAAAGCCAAGGCGCTCAAGTATCATTTGCCTATCGCGGTATTATCTGGAATGGTACCTGCGAACCACAATTTTTTAGCTCTTCCAAAAATGCAAATCTTCATGGCGAAGAAGCCGAATTATTAAGCACATGTAGTGCAGATGCAAAAGCAACTACTGCAACGATTAATGGACAAGAAATTAAAGGAAAATGTGCTTTAGGGTTCACTCCTCCTCGTCCTAAATAAACAGTTGTCGATAAAAATATCGACCAATTAACAGATCAAAAATAAAGCGGGTAAAACATCAGTTTTTACTCGCTTTTATTTATTGCTTATTTATTAAACTGAGATAAACTCAAAAACACTATAAGGATAAAAATATCAGGAAATTCCATGGATTCGGGATTATTTGCATTTTTTCTACCCATCGCTTTAGCCATTATGATGATGGGTTTGGGGCTTGAACTTTCAGTCAAAGACTTTTTACGCGTTGGACGCTATCCAAAAGTTATTTTCATCGCTTTATTTACTCAGCTTATTCTACTGACCAGTATTGCTTTTTTCCTGTGTAAGTTGCTTGAGTTACCCCCTTTACTCGCGGTCGGGCTCATGTTGCTTGCGGCTTCACCCGGCGGCCCCACTGCTAACCTTTTTAGCTACCTATATAAAGGTGACGTTGCATTAAACATTAGCTTAACGGCCATTAACTCAGTTGTATCGTGCTTTACATTGCCTTTTATCGTCAATCTATCCATTTTGCATTTTGTTGGTGAAAGTACCAGTATTGGTATGCCTATCGATAAGATCACCCATGTATTTCTGATTATTTTGATACCGGTATGTTTCGGTATGTTTATTCGAAACTCCTTTCCAACCATTGCATATCACATCAACAAGCCGATGCGAATGTTGTCTATTTTCTTATTAATTCTTATCTTTACACTCGCAGTTTTGCGTGAACAATCCAACATAATGACGTATTTTGCCAGCGTCGGCATTGCGACCTGTTTACTCTGTTTCAGTGGCTTATTTTTGGGTTACCTAATTCCGTTCCTCGCAGGTGTACCGGAAAAGCAGGCACGTGCGTGTACCTTTGAGATCGGCATTCATAACACTAGTATCGCCCTAACCATCGCACTGAGTGTGCTTGAAAACACCACAGTGGCGATACCTGCCGGTGTTTATTCTATTTTTATGTATTTATTGGCGACCTTATTTGGTTTTATTTTGACGCGCCGTGGCAGTCACCTGATTCAACAAGTGAAAACCTAAACTATTTTTTTCTAACGCAATCACCATAAGGAATTTGGTGAAAAACCATTAAATATGCTCAAGGAGAATAAATACGATGGATTCTGGAATTATTACGGTTCTTTTGCCATTAGCACTGGCCTTTATTATGATCGGGCTTGGGCTAGAACTTACCCCCAAAGATTTCGCACGTGTCACCAAGCACCCTAAAGCCGTGTTGATTGCATTATTTTGCCAGCTCGTGTTGCTTGTCGGTATCGCCTTTCTACTATGTAAACTGTTAGCATTACCACCACTGCTTGCTGTCGGCTTGATGCTACTCGCAGCCTCACCCGGTGGTAGCACAGCTAACTTATTTAGCTATCTATTTAAAGGTGACTTGGCTTTAAATATTACCCTGACCGCCATCAACTCTGTCATTGCAGCATTAACCCTTCCATTGATCGTTAATTTTTCGATCATGCACTTCATGCAAGAAGGTCAACAAATCAGTCTGCAGTTTGGAAAAATCCTCCAAGTTTTCGGCATCATTATCATCCCTGTCGGTATAGGCATGCTGCTTCGTCACTATGCACCTAAACTGACTGAGAAACTGCATAAACCACTCCGTATCTTTGCTGTGGTCTTTCTCATCTTAATTATTATCGGTGCTATTTACTCTGAACGACAAAATATTGCGGCTTATCTAACTCAAGTTGGCTTAGCAACGGTTCTATTCTGCATCTTTAGCTTATGTATCGGTTATTTTGTTCCGCGACTTTTCGGCATCAATAGTGCTCAGGCACGTGCATGTGCATTTGAAATCGGGATTCATAACAGCACATTGGCCATGACCATCGCCTTAACAGTGATGGCAAGCTCTGCAGTTGCAATGCCTGCGGCAGTATATTCAATCTTTATGTACATCTTTGCCGCTGTATTTGGTTTCGTAATTACACGTTTTGCACCGATCTCGACAACTACAACTGAAACAATTAAAAGTTAAGTCACTGAAAACTTAAAAGGATGCCACGTGCATCCTTTTATTTTTGGTCAATTTTGATAATCGCTAGCTGCAAGTTGCCGAGTTCCGTTACAATAGCTTTTTATAAAACTCATTTAGGTTATGTCCGTGAAGTGGTTACAAATTCATATTACTGTTGAAAAAGCACAAGTTGATTACACTGAAACGCTGCTCAGTTCTTTAGGTGCAGTCAGTGTCACGCTAGATGATGCAGAGAATCAGGATTTACTTGAACCACTTCCAGGTGAAACACCACTTTGGAATAAAGTGATCGTTACTGGTATCTATGCACAAGAAGATGATGAAGAAATTGATGTTGCTGCATTAGAAACATTTATTAAAGCTCAACTTCCTGAAGCACCAATGCGTAGCGAATTCATTGAAGACCAAGAATGGGAACGCACATGGATGGATGCTTATGAGCCTATTCAAATTGGTGAGAAATATTGGATTGTCCCAGAATGGATGGAAGCGCCAGAAGCAGACGCCGTAAACATCAAACTAGACCCAGGTCTGGCATTTGGTACTGGCAACCATGCATCAACATTCTTATGCCTACAATGGTTAGGTAAAGTTGATCTTAAGGATAAAATCGTAATCGACTACGGTTGTGGTTCTGGTATTTTAGGTGTTGCCGCTTTACTTTTGGGTGCAAAAAAAGTTTATGCCACTGATATTGACCCACAAGCCGTTTTAGCAACACAACAAAATGCCGAATTGAATGGTGTGCTCGAAAATTTGTATGTAGGCCTACCTGAAGAGTTCAACCAAGAGCTTGCTGGACAAAAAGCCGATGTGTTTGTTGCCAATATTCTTGCAGGCCCTCTAATGGCCTTGGCTGCAGAATTCTCAACTTTAATTAAATCTGAGGGAGAGTTCGCACTTGCAGGTGTAATTGAAGAGCAAGTTTCTGATGTTTCTAGTGTTTATTCAGAATTTTTTGATATATTAGACGTAGAAAAACGTGACGAAACATGGTGCCGAATTTCGGGTAAACGCCAACAGTATTAAAATTTAAAATGTGTACTTATGAGCGACAAATTAACTAACTGCCCTACTTGTTTTACAACATATAAAGTAACTGTTCCGCAGCTTACTGTCGCTCAGGGCATGGTTTGTTGCCCAAAGTGCTCTACATCTTTTAATGCACTGTCTCATTTGGTGGTAGATAAAGCGTTGTCTTTTTCTACCCCTGAGCCAGAAAATGCGCCGCAAAAAAACTCCAATACTATTATTAATGTCAGCGAATTTAATAATACGCTTACACCAGTGACTGTTGAAGAAACACCAACCCACCATTTATTAAAACTATTTGATCAAAAAGTCGAAAACTCTAATATCGATCTAAAAACCTATTTAAATAACTTAAATTATTTCAGCACCGAACCGATCGGCAACCTTCCTGCTGTAAATTGGGCAGAACAGGCTGAAAAGGATAAAAAACGTACACCACTCAACTATTTTATGTGGTTCTGTATTAATGCCTTCTTATTTGGTGCACTTATATTCCAGTTTTTCTGGTTCAATCCACAATATTTAAAAAACAGCCCAGTAATGGGTGCAGCATTTACTGCGGTCTGTGATGTATTCAATTGTTCACGTCTTGAGGAACACTACAGCTTAATTAGTACCAAAAAAGTCAAAATTCGTAGCATTGGAAATAATGAAACACGTTTTACTGGTGAAATGATCAATTTTCATGACCGTAGCCTTGCCTTACCCAATATGAAAATTTCACTAAAAGAAAATGGTGCTGAAATAGCAAACTATACGCTTTTACCTGAAGAGTATTTGGATAAAAGTCTGCATGGTATCCAACGGATCCCAAAAAGTAGTCCTTTTAAATTCCAATTTAGCTTACCGATTGCACGCAAAAGCTTCGATAATTATTCAATTGAGTTGATTCGCCCCTAATATTGAAAAAAACTATTAAAAAAGTAAAAAAAACATAAAAAAAATGCAGTTTTCTTGCTCACTTTTTCCTAGACAATGGTATGATACGCGCCACGAAAGCTTTGTGCTGCAAACTCCTCGCTAATTTTTCACAACAAATACAATCCCAACCGTGCGCTTTAATATTTATTGCGTATTGAGTAGATTTTTTGTTTGTTTTTTAGGCTGTAACAATTATTAATCTATTGTTACGCTTATTTTTCGAACAATTTTGCGAGTTGTGTCAAGCTACAAGTAATGTACAAGTTTTAGAACTCCGCATTAGGAACTAAAACGGAGTTCATTCAAGTTTATAGACCACTTTTAACAAATCACTTTACCCAAGTGATATTTGATTTTTCGGATTAATTCGCATGAATAGCAAATCTCCTATTTTTACTGCACAATCTGATGTCGCTCTTCGTATTCACGTAGATCGCGCAGTTCGCCATTACTTTGCACAATTGCAAGGCGAGCAACCATCTCAGGTATACGATATGGTGCTGGCGGAAATGGAGAAGCCTCTTCTATCTGTAGTTCTTGAATATACACGTGGTAATCAAACCCGTGCTGCTGAGATTCTCGGCTTAAACCGTGGTACTTTACGTAAAAAGTTGAAAGCTCACGGTTTAATGAGTGAATAAATGATAAAATGCTTGCGGCTTCCGCAGGCATTTTTTTTAACCTGCATTTTGCTAATTTTGTTTTAATCTGTTCCTTGAAAACTGTGACGAAGATCATGACTATTAAACGCGCTTTAATCTCTGTGTCTGACAAGACTGGAATTGTTGAATTTGCACAAGAACTTGCTGCTCTAGGGGTAGAAATTTTATCTACTGGCGGAACATACAAATTGTTGAAAGACAATAATGTTGCCGTAGTTGAAGTTTCAGAGCACACAGGTTTCCCAGAGATGATGGACGGCCGTGTAAAAACGCTACATCCGAAAATTCATGGTGGTATCTTAGCTCGTCGCGGTCTAGACGAAGCTGTGATGGCTGAACACAACATCGATGCAATCGATCTTGTAGTTGTTAACCTTTATCCGTTTGCTGCAACTGTTGCAAAACCAAACTGTTCACTTGCTGATGCGATTGAAAACATCGATATCGGTGGTCCGACTATGGTTCGTGCTGCTGCGAAAAACCATGCTTCTGTTGGTATCGTGGTAAATGCTGCTGACTATGCAACTGTCGTTGCTGAGCTTAAAGCTGAAGGTTCACTTTCACATGCAACTCGTTTTGACCTTGCGGTTAAAGCATTTGAACATACTGCTCAATACGACGGTATGATCGCTTCTTACTTAGGCGCTCGCGTAGGTAAGGAAGAAGGTCAAGCTGACAAATTTTCACGTACATTCAATACGCAATTAAATAAAGTCCAAGATCTTCGTTATGGTGAAAACCCGCATCAATCTGCTGCATTCTATGTAGAAGACACAGCAACTGAGGCCTCTGTTTCTACTGCGAAACAGCTTCAAGGTAAAGAACTCTCTTATAACAACATCGCAGACACTGACGCAGCACTTGAATGTGTTAAATCATTCGCTAAACCTGCTTGTGTAATCGTTAAACACGCAAACCCATGTGGCGTAGCAGTATCTTTAGACGGCATCCAAGCTGCTTATGACCTTGCATACGCAACAGATCCTGAATCTGCATTCGGTGGCATCATTGCATTTAACCGCGAATTAGACGTTGCTACTGCGCAAGCCATTGTAGACCGTCAGTTCGTTGAAGTGATCATTGCTCCTAGCGTTGCCGAAGGCGTGCTTGAAGTAACTGGCGCGAAGAAAAACGTACGTGTACTCGTATGCGGTGAGCTTCCTGCAATTACAGAACGTAAAGCGCAACTTGACTACAAACGTGTAAACGGTGGCTTACTGGTTCAAGATCAAGACTTAGGCATGATCACGAAAGATGACCTTAAAGTTGTGACTAAACGTGCGCCAACTGAAGCAGAAATTGATGACTTAATCTTTGCTTGGAAAGTTGCGAAATACGTTAAGTCTAACGCTATTGTTTATGCAAAAGGTCGTCAAACCATTGGTGTTGGCGCAGGTCAAATGAGCCGCGTTAACTCTGCTCGTATTGCTGCAATTAAAGCTGAACATGCTGGTTTAGTGGTTGAAGGTGCGGTAATGGCATCTGACGCATTCTTCCCATTCCGTGATGGCATTGATAACGCTGCAAAAGCGGGCATCAAATGCATTATCCAACCGGGTGGTTCTATGCGTGATGACGAAACAATTGCTGCAGCTGATGAAGCTGGTATTGCAATGGTCTTCACTGGCATGCGTCACTTCCGCCACTAAGCACAGTGCTTAGAGTGTAATGACAAAGTCATACATGTGGTTTAAAACAGATTTCTAATCTTGCATAAAGTCCTCTCCTATTTTTAGGCTGAGGACTTTATGTCATTTTCGATTCATGGAGTATGAACCGATGAATATTTTAGTTTTGGGTAATGGCGGTCGTGAACATGCATTAGCATGGAAAATCGCACAAGATGACAAAGTCGCAAAAGTATTTGTAGCACCGGGTAATGCGGGTTCTGCAACTGAAAATAAATGCGAAAATGTTGCACTTAACATTTTAGACAATGCTGCAATTATCGACTTTGCAAAAAACAATGCCGTTGATTTAATCGTGGTTGGCCCTGAAGCACCACTTGTAAATGGTGTAGTCGATGCTTGCCGCGAAGCTGGTGTTAAAATTTGGGGTCCGACTCAATTTGCAGCGCAGCTTGAAGGCTCTAAAGCATTTGCGAAGCACTTCTTAAAACGCCATAACATCCCAACTGCTTTCTATGATGTATTTACAGAAGTAGATGCAGCAAAAGCATTTGTTGAAAAAAATGGTGCACCAATCGTAATCAAGGCAGATGGTCTTGCTGCGGGTAAAGGCGTAATTGTTGCCATGACCAATCAAGAAGCATTTGATGCGATTGATGACATGCTTGCCGGCAACAAATTTGGCGATGCTGGCTCACGCGTAGTAATCGAAGAATTTCTTGCAGGTGAAGAAGCTTCTTTCATTTGTATGATTGATGGCGACAACATTTTGCCAATGGCAACGTCTCAAGATCACAAGCGTATCTTTGAAGGCGACCAAGGCCCGAACACGGGCGGTATGGGTGCATACTCTCCTGCTCCTGTTGTGACTGCTGACGTATTTGAAAAAACCATGAATGAAGTGATGCGTCCTACCGTTGAAGGTATGAAAAAAGACGGTCACGTTTATACAGGTTTCTTATACGCAGGCTTGATGATTGATGAACAAGGTCAACCTAAAGTGATCGAGTTCAACTGTCGTTTTGGCGACCCTGAAACTCAGCCAATTATGATGCGTTTAAAATCATCTTTAGTTGACTTAGTTGAAGCAGGTATTGCGGGTAACTTACCTGCGGAAGCTGAATGGGATGTGCGTAAGACTGTAGGTATCGTACTTGCATCTAAGGGCTACCCTGAAACTTCTAGCAATGGTGATGTGATTTCTGGTTTAGACACTGAAATGGCTGATGCGAAAGTATTCCATGCTGGTACTAAAGCACTTGAGAATGGTGACATTGTAACTGCTGGCGGCCGTGTACTGTGCGTGACTGCGCTTGGAAACACCATTGGTGAAGCTCAAGCGAAAGCCTTAGAACTTTGCCAAAAAGTAACCTTTGACGGCGTTCAATACCGTAAAGATATTGGTTACCGTGCAATTGCTCGTGAAAATGCTTAATCATTCATTTGATTAAATAAAAACCCCGCTAAGTGCGGGGTTTTTTATAAATAAATAGCTCAAATAACGGCTTTTATCATCTATATCCATGATTAAAAATACACGTTTATAGAGGTTCTTTAAGATAGTTTTTAAGTCTATTTTGTACTAGGATCTGTTGACATTTGTTGATTAAAAAAATAGCGAGATAGTAAAATTAAATCGCCAAACCCAATTTTACACTCGCTATGCCTCGAACAATGCTAAATGATCAACACTGGTCCAAGTTACTTGCT
>NZ_VOZS01000001.1:0-28166 GCF_013419675.1 Acinetobacter sp. YH12069
TTAGAGGAATTGCCACAAGATACGATAAGCTAAAACGTAACTATCAAAGCGCTGTTGCTTTAGCTTGTATATTTATATGGTTGCCTCTTTAGCTCAATTTATCGGCTGTAAATGTCAACACACCCTAATTTTTTTACTAATAAACAGGTCTTCACTGAACATTTGAATATCTTTATTTTTCAGGTATTGCACACCGCCTGTTGCCACGTAGCCTGTTGAATCGTTGGCATATGTTAGTGCTGAAAAACACAAGCATATGAATGCAGTTAATTTTTTCATTATTAGCTTCCAATTTTTTATATTTAAAATTGCACTAGAATATCATCGACCATTTTTCAGGAATATACTCAGAAATTAGCCCTATCCCGATAATTATAAGGGCAATGATGCCAATCAAAATAATAAAACTCACTGCTTTTATGACTACTCTAAGGGTTAAATTTAAGCCTTTCGTATAATTTTCAATAAAGCCTGAAAATTTAAATAAGGATAAAACCCCAATCAAAATTAAAGGCAGAAAAAAAATATCTTGTGGTGAAAAGTCGCCTCGCCTTGCTGAGACAGCTTGTGAAGATACGAGTAAAACTAGGAAAATATTAAATTTTAATATATTCATGATATGTACGTTATTATCTTTTTATTATCAGATTATTCATCTACATATTAACCAATTTTTGATTGGAACTCACTCTATTTCCAAGTACAATACTGCCCTAGTCGAGGGATGCTGCGACTTTCTTATAGGCACTAAATATAAGATCGCTAGGCTCGACGATTCGGTTGGACACTCGTTCCAATCAACAACGGCATCCGCGAACTGAATGATCAATTGTTTTTATTAAGGAGATCGTGATGAACGCGGTTAATGCTTCATTTACAGATTACAAAGTTGCCAATATTTCACTAGCTGACTACGGCCGTAAAGAAATCAAACTTGCTGAAGCAGAAATGCCAGCGCTTATTGGCCTTCGTAAACGCTATGCAGCGGCTAAACCGCTTGCTGGCGCGAAAATCCTAGGCTGTATCCACATGACCATTCAAACTGCAGTTTTAATTGAAACTCTAGTTGAATTGGGCGCAGAAGTTCGCTGGACTTCGTGCAACATCTTCTCTACTCAAGACCACGCTGCTGCTGCAATCGCTGCTGCGGGTATTCCAGTATTTGCTTGGAAAGGCGAAACTGAAGAAGAATACATGTGGTGTCTTGAACAGCAAATCAATGTAAACGGCACACCTTGGGATGCCAACATGATTCTGGACGATGGCGGTGACTTAACTGCACTTGTTCACGAAAAATACCCAGAAGTAATTGCTAAAATCCACGGTATTACTGAAGAAACCACTACAGGTGTTCAACGTCTTTACGAAATGCACCGCGACGGTACTTTAAAAGTTCCTGCAATCAACGTAAACGACTCTGTAACTAAGTCTAAAAACGACAACAAATACGGTTGCCGTCACTCTCTAAATGATGCCATCAAACGTGGTACAGATATGCTTTTATCTGGCCGCCGTGCGCTTGTGATCGGTTATGGCGACGTAGGTAAAGGTTCTGCTCAATCACTTCGTCAAGAAGGCATGATTGTACGTGTAACTGAAGTTGACCCAATCTGCGCAATGCAAGCATGCATGGACGGTTTCGAAGTTGTTGCTCCGTACAAAAATGGCGTTCAAACTGGCAAGAAAGAAGACATCAACCTTGACCTTCTTCAAAATACTGACTTGATCGTAACGACTACTGGTAACTACCACGTATGTGACGCAGCAATGCTTGATTCATTAAAAGCGGGCGCTGTGGTTTGTAACATCGGTCACTTCGACACAGAAATCGACACTAACTATTTACGTGGTTACAAGTGGGTTGAAGTTAAGCCGCAAGTTCACCAAGTGTATCGTACAGAAAATGAAAACGATTACTTAATCCTTCTTTCTGAAGGCCGTTTGGTGAACCTTGGTAATGCAACCGGTCACCCTTCACGTATTATGGATGGTTCTTTTGCCAACCAAGTATTGGGTCAAATGCACCTATTCGCTGAAAAATTTGCTGATCTTCCTGAAGATCAAAAACAAGCTGCGATCCGCGTAGAACTTATTCCTAAGAAATTAGATGAAGAAGTTGCTGCAGCAATGGTTGCAGGTTTCGGTGGCGTATTGACGACTTTGACTCAAGAACAAGCGGATTACCTCGGTGTTCAAGTTGAAGGCCCGTTCAAAGCTGAGGCTTATAAATACTAAGTTTTATAAATACCTCTCCCTAACCCTCTCCTGAGCGTGCTTCAAGCACTGCTTTGAAGCTCAGCGCAAGAGAGGGAACTCTTCATTGTGAAAGCAAATTTGTTGTTAACTCCAAATAACTATTACTTTCATAATGGAAGTCCCTTCTCTTGCGCCATATATGGCTCAGGGAGAAGGTTAGGATGAGGGGATTTTTTTAAATAAAAGTATTTATAAAAAAAGGATTTGAACATGTCAAAACAGATTCCTATTTCCTTTGAGTTCTTCCCGACCAAAACTGATGCGGGCGCGGAAAAACTTAAAGTTGTACACCAAGAACTACAATTATTAAATCCTGAATTTTTCTCTGTAACATACGGTGCAGGCGGTTCTACCCGTGAACGTACTTTGTCTACATTGAACGACTTCAACGGTAAAGGCACACCTGTTGCCCCTCACCTGTCTTGTATTGGTGACAGCAAAGAACGTATTGCCGAATTGCTGGATTTGTATAAGTCACAAGGCATTGACCGTATTGTTGCGCTGCGCGGTGACTTGCCCTCTGGTCAGGTGGGCTTAGGCGAATTGCCTTATGCAACAGATCTTGTGCGTTTCATCCGTGAACATACTGGTGATCATTTCAAAATTGAAGTTGCAGCATACCCAGAAATGCACCCGCAAGCAGACAGCTTTGATCTCGACATCAAACGTTTCTGCGACAAAGCCAATGCTGGCGCTAATGCAGCACTCACCCAGTTCTTCTTTAATCCAGATGCCTATTTCTACTTTGTAGAGCGCATTCAAAAAGAAGGCGTGAACATTCCTGTCGCTCCAGGCATTATGCCGATTACCAATGCAAGCAATTTAATTCGTTTTGCTGATGGTACAGGTGCAGAAATTCCTCGCTGGATTCGCAAACAGCTTGCGACTTATGGCGACGACACAGCGTCAATCAAAGCCTTTGGTCATGAAGTGATTGTGAAACTTTGCGAACGCCTGATTGCTGGTGGTGCGCCAAGCCTGCACTTCTACACCATGAATACCACTGACCCTACACGTCAACTTGTGAAAGACCTCGGTCTTGCATAAGACATTTCGACCTTTTTGAGAGTAAAACTTTAATGCCACGTTTTTATATTGAAGCTGATTTAACTGTTGATACGACTGTTGAATTAACGGAAACAGTGTTTCATCACTGGGTAAAAGTTTTACGTGCTCAAGTGGGCGAAACTGCCACTTTGTTCAATGGGCAAGGTGGCGAATACCATGTTGAATTGGTTGAAGTCGCTAAAAAGTCGGCTGCCGTCCAAGTTTTGCAATTCAATCCAAGCAATCGCACACCACATTTTACAGCACTATTGGGTCAAGTGATGAGCAAAGGCGACCGCATGGATTATGCAATTCAAAAAGCGGTGGAACTCGGTGTTTCTGAAATTCAACTACTCACATCCGAACGTTGTGAGATGCGTTTGAAGTACGATCGTGATCAAAAGAAACTCGACCATTGGCAAAGCATTGCTATTGCTGCATGTGAACAATGTGGTCTCAACATTGTCCCTAAAGTACTTGCGCCCCTTTCCCTTGAAAAATGGTTGGAGAGTAATCTACCGACAACCAAGTTGGTACTCGCACCCAATAAAGATGAAGTTGATGTATTAGCAGATGCTGACCCGCACTTTGCCTTACTGATTGGCCCTGAAGGTGGCTTGAGCGAAGCCGAGATCAGCGCAGCAAATGAGAAAGGTTTTGTGAACTGGTGTATCGGTGAACGTGTCCTTCGCACAGAAACTGCACCTGTAGTTGCACTTTCAATTTTAAATTATAAATTTATTTAATTTTTACTCGATGGTTCATCTGAAAGCATCAATGATGGCATCCTTGATATTGCTTTTTATTTGTAACGCAATTACCCTAGAGTCAATAAAAACAAATGATTTGTTACTAAGAATAAACAAATACTCTCAGGAACAATACAAATACAACGATCTAAATTTGGTTAAGGCAGGGTTTTTATATTCATGACGTATAAACAAGATGAATATATCAAGCAGTACAATCATACTGCTCAAATTGCGAACACGATTCGCCATAGCCGCTATTTTTTAGTCAGTATTCTGATTATTTGCTTATATATTTTTTCGATATATCAAATTTTTTATAAATCACCATCTTTATATTTCAATATTTGGTTTATTTTTACCGAAGTTTTTGTCAGTTTATGCTGGCTGATTAGCACCGTTTATTTTAAACCTGAACAATATTCACTGATGATTGCGCATCGTTGGCTACAGTTTCAGTGTTTTTCAGTCGGCACGCTGATTGCGAGCGGTATCTTTTTAATTTTTTACTATTTACCTGCGACCAATCAAAGCTTTGAACCGATTCAGGCCTTAACGCTCTCCGCCCTACTCTTGATCGTGACGCAAACCTTTGGTTTGACCTATTTAACGCAAAAACTCAATTATTTTTGTTTGGCATTTATCCCGTCTATCGTGCCTTATCTGATTGCACAGTTCTTTTTCTTAGATAGTTCAAATCACTTATTTAGCCTGAGTATTAATTTTGGGCTCATTGTGATTCTAATGTGCGCCATGACGTCATATCGAATTCACCGTCGTGTGTCGACCTTACATGCTAAAAATAACCTACTGGTCGATAGTGCCAAGCAACAAGTCAAATGGACTGATGAACTGTGTCAGCAGCTCCAAGATGAAGTCAACAAATCACGTGACATCGAATTACAATTACAACTAGGTAACCAAATCCTTGAACAAAAAGTCAAAGAACGGACCTTCGACATTGAGCAAATGAACAAGGATTTAGAAAACCAACAGGCCAATTTAGTCCTTGCGCATGAAATCGCCGGTTTACGTCCTTGGGATTGGAATATCAAGGATCGTAAAATCGTTGTCACCAACTATAAACAAGAAAAAACCCTTAGACATTCGAAAGAGCATCAACAACAATTACAGCATGTGATCCATCCTGATGATATTCCTCATTTTAAATCAGCAATGATTCAACATCTTCGTGGATTTAAAGACCGTTATGAGGCCACCTATCGGATTCAAAACAGTCAAGGAAAATGGAGTTGGGTACATGATATTGGACGGGTCATTCAACGCGATCCAAATAATCGTAAGCCATTGCGCATGGTCGGTATTCGACGTGATATCCATCAAGAACGGACATCACAAGAACGTTTAAAACTTGCAGCTAGTGTACTCGAACAAGCCGCTGAAGGAATTTTCATTTTAAATGAAGAACTGTGCTATATCGAAGTCAATCCGTTTTACGAACAATTAACCGGATTTAACTACGACCAAATTATTGGCAAACATCTTTTTGATATCACAGCGAATTACAAATCAATTCAACGCAGTATGCACTACTCGATCATTAAACAAGTGCTGAAAATTGGTGAATATGATGGTGAATTGCACGAAAAATTTCTTTCAGGTAAAGAACTGACGCTGTGGATGCATATTAATGCCATTACCGATGATCAAAACCGTGTCACCCATTATATCGGGATCGTTTCAGACCTGACCGAACGTAAATTGCAAGAACAACGCTTATCATATTTAGAAAACTATGACACCTTAACGGATTTACCGAACCGTTTTTATTACAACTATCAACTGCATCAATATTTAGTTTCGCAGCAAGATTCGATTAAACAGTTGGCTGTCATTCGTTTAAACATCGATCGTTTCCGTCCATTAAATGAATATCTCAGCAACAATGGTGGTGATGAACTGTTACGCCAAGTCGCACAGCGTTTACGTCTAACCAATGCCGAAGCTCTGTTTGTCGCACACTTAAATGGCGATGATTTTGCGATTGTGTATGAAATCTCGCACATCCGCCCTTCAGTACAAGAACATTGTGAACGCATCAATAAAGCTTTTAGCATTCCATTTAATATTTTTGGCCAAGAACATGTCATCACCTTATCGATGGGTGTAGCGTTCTATCCTGAGCATGGCCGTCAGCTAGATTATCTAAATAACTGTGCAGAACAAGCGCTGAGCGAAGCTAAAAATTTGGGAGGCAATACTACACGTTATTATTCCAATGAAAATACCGCATTATTAGAGCAAGGGATCTTCTTGGAACGCGACTTGCGTAAAGCCATTCAAAATAATGAGCTGGTGGTGTATTACCAACCGAAGATCAATTTCCGTGATAAAAATATTTACGGTTTTGAAGCCTTGGTGCGCTGGAATCATCCTGAAAAAGGCTTAATACCACCGGGCTTATTTATTCCTTTAGCAGAACAAACCAGTTTAATTTCCGATATCGGGCGTTTTGTCCTGCAAAAAACCGCGCAGCAAATTCGTTTTTGGAACAATTTGGGTTATCAAAATATTTGTGTATCCGTCAATATTGTTGCACAGCAACTGCGCCGTGGACAATTATTAAATGATTTAGATGAAGCGATAGATGCCAATCAAATTGATGGTGCCAGTCTGGAACTGGAAATTACAGAATCCTCTTTGGTCGAAAATCTAGATTCAGTACGTGAACTATTAAACGAAATAAAAAAACGTAAAATCAATATTTCACTTGATGATTTTGGTACGGGCTACTCATCTCTATCCTATCTGGCTGATTTTCCAATTGATATTTTAAAAATAGATCGCAGTTTTATCTCTAAAATTGGTGAAAATAAACAATTGGCCATCGTTAGTGCCATGATTGCCATGGGTAAAGCGATGGGCATGACGGTAGTCGCTGAAGGGATTGAAACTGAACAACAGTTACAGTACCTACAAGACTTAGAATGTGATATTGCTCAAGGCTATTTTTTCTCTAAGCCACTGCCACAAGAAGAGGCAACCGTGTTCCTTGAAAATAATATCTCTTCGCCTGCTTATACATACTTAATATAAGTCACTATGCCTGAGCTATAAGATTGTCTGAAAAAGACGCGACTTCGACTGTCCCAACTGTGCAACTAATGTTATATTCAAGCGGATAAAGCAAGCATTTCAGCTTTATATTGGATAAACAAAACACAATCGAGATACAGATGGACGATCAATCTTTAAAACAGCAGGCTTTGTATTATCACGAATTTCCAACTCCAGGGAAAATCAGCGTTACACCAAGCAAACAATTGGTCAACCAACACGATTTAGCCCTCGCATACTCGCCAGGTGTCGCTGCACCTTGTTTAGAAATTGAACGCGACCCATCTACTGCTGCACTTTACACAGCGCGCGGTAATCTTGTTGCTGTAGTCAGTAACGGTACAGCCGTACTGGGCTTAGGTAACATTGGTCCTCTAGCGTCAAAACCTGTTATGGAAGGTAAAGGCGTTCTATTCAAAAAATTCGCTGGTGTTGATGTTTTTGACATTGAAATTGCTGAAAATGATCCAGACAAAATCGTAGATATCGTTGCAGCATTAGAACCTACTTTCGGTGGTATCAACCTTGAAGACATCAAGGCCCCAGAGTGTTTCTACATCGAGCAAAAACTTCGTGAACGCATGAATATTCCTGTGTTCCATGATGACCAACACGGTACATCGATCATTGTGGGTTCTGCATTACTGAATGCACTTCAACTCAATGGCAAAAAAATTGAAGAAATCAAAATTGTCGCTTCTGGCGCAGGTGCTGCTGCCCTTTCATGTTTGAACTTACTTTGCGCACTTGGCGTGAAAAAAGAAAACATCGTTGTGGCAGATTCACGCGGTTTATTGACCACTAAACGTGAAGGCTTGGATGAGTCGAAAAAGGCATACGTTCAAGACATCGAAGGCTCTCAGCTTGCTGATGTAATGGAAGGTGCGGACATGTTCCTCGGTCTTTCAGCAGCAGGTATTTTGACCAAAGAAATGGTTAAAGTCATGGCGAAAGATCCGATTATCTTTGCCCTTGCTAACCCAGACCCTGAAATTCTTCCTGAACATGCACATGAAGCACGTCCAGACGTGATTATGGCAACTGGTCGTTCAGACTATCCAAACCAAGTGAACAATGCGCTTTGCTTCCCTTATATCTTCCGTGGCGCACTAGATGTTGGTGCAACTACGATTAATGAAGAGATGAAGATTGCTTGTGTACATGCGATTGCTCGCATGGCACATGTCGAAGCTGATGCTGCATCATATGGTGAAAAATCTGCTTCATTTGGTCGTGATTACCTCATTCCGCGCCCATTAGATCAACGTTTGATTCTTGAAATTGCACCTGCTATTGCGCAAGCAGCGATGGATTCAGGTGTTGCAACTCGTCCAATTCAAGACTTCTCTGCGTATCGTCAACGTTTGTCTGAGTTTGTTTATAACTCTGCATTCATGATGAAACCAATTTTTGCGCAAGCAAAAACTGATCCAAAACGCATTGCCTATGCTGAAGGTGAAGATTTACGTGTACTTCGCGCAGTACAAATTGCAGTTGATGAAGGTTTAGCAAAACCAATCCTTGTCGGCCGTCCTGCAGTCATTGAAGCAAACATCAAAAAATTAGGTCTACGTCTTGAAGATGGCGTGAACATCACTATCGTCGATCAAGAGAAAAACCCTGATTACGATAAGTTTGCTGACGATTACTACAGCATCATGCAACGTAAAGGTGTAACGCCTGAATACGCTCAGCGTGAAGCACGTCGTCGTTCAACACTTATCGCGGCAATGTTGGTTCGTCATGGTGTAGCTGACGGTATGTTATGTGGTACTTATTCTAGCTATGACATTCACTTAGACTTTGTCAGCAATGTGATTGGACTAAAAGAAGGCCGCAATAACTTCTTTACGCTGAATGCATTGATGCTTGAAGACCGTAACTTGTTTATTGCCGACACTTACATTAACCGTAACCCAACAGCTGAACAGCTTGCTGAAATGACTATTTTAGCGGCTGAAGAAGTACGCCGTTTTGGTATTACACCGCGTGTAGCATTGCTTTCTCACTCAAGTTTCGGTTCTGACCAAAATGATCCTAGCGCACAAAAAATGCGGAAGGTTTATGATATTTTGTCAGAAATTGCACCAGAACTTGAAGTTGAAGGTGAAATGCATGGTGATGCCGCATTAGATGAAAATATTCGTCATTTCGCATACCCGAACTCACGTTTCAAAGGTTCTGCGAACTTGCTGATTATGCCTAATCTAGATGCAGCGAACATTTCGTTCAACTTGTTGAAATCAACATCAGGTAGTAACGTGACGATTGGCCCAATCCTTTTGGGTGCTGCAAAACCTGTTCATATTTTAACACCAACAGCGACAACTCGCCGTTTAGTGAATATGACTGCATTAACAGTTGCAGAGATTCAAGAAAACGAAAAATTAGCACTCTAATTTAGTTGACCTGAACACACTTTGTGACTTGAGAAAACCTCTGTTCTGTAGCATGATTGCTCTAAGAATAGAGGTTTTTTCATGCAAGTTTATTTAGTAGGCGGTGCAGTTCGAGATCACTTGCTCGGGCACCCCTATCACGAAAAAGATTATGTCGTTGTCGGTGCAACGCCGGAACAATTACTTGCTCAAGGTTATCAACCTGTGGGTAAAGATTTCCCTGTTTTTCTTCATCCAGAGACCAAAGACGAATATGCCTTAGCCCGTACAGAACGTAAGTCTGGACATGGGTATCATGGCTTTGAATTTTATACCGACGTCAATGTCACACTCGAACAAGATCTCATTCGACGTGACCTCACGATCAATGCGATTGCTATGGATGATGCAGGTCAGATTTATGATCCCTACCATGGTCAACAAGATTTAGAGCGACGCATCCTTCGCCATGTGTCTGATGCCTTCGTCGAAGATCCTTTGCGAGTTCTGCGGATTGCACGTTTTGCGGCACGTTATAAAGCTTTAGGTTTTAAAGTGGCTGAAGAAACACTTGCGCTGATGCAAGAGCTTGCCAAATCTGGCGAACTTGAAGCCCTTACACCTGAACGTGTATGGAAGGAAACGTCTCGTGCGTTAATGGAAGACCATGCAGATGAATATTTTGGAGTCTTAAGAGCCTGTGGTGCTTTAAAAGTCTTGTTCCCAGAAATTGATGCGTTATACGGTATTCCACAGCGTCCTGAATATCACCCTGAAATAGACTGCGGCATTCACACCATGATGTCGCTACAGCAAGCCTGTCGTGCCAATTATTCTCTGGATGTTCGTTTTGCCGTACTGGTACACGACTTAGGCAAAGCACTTACTCCAGTAGATGAGTTACCACGCCATATCATGCATGAAGAACGTGGGGTAAAACCGGTTACCGAAGTCTGTGACCGTATGCGTGTACCCACCAATACCAAGCAATTGGCCATTTCAGTATGTAAAGAGCATTTAAAATGCCATCAAGCCTTGAGTTTAAAACCGGGGACATTATGGCGTCTGTTACAACGTATGGATGTACTACGCCGTCCTGAACGCGTAGAGGCCTTTGTACAAGCCTGTGAATGTGATTCACGTGGTCGCTTAGGTTTAGAGGATCGTGCCTATCCGCAAGCTCAATACGTTTTAGATGCCATGCAGGTGGTTCGTAATATTAAGGCTGCCGATCTTCCACCTGATGTATCAGGGCCGGATATTGGTGAAATGCTGATTGAACGACGTATCCAAGCCATTGCAGAACTAAAAACCAGTCAATATGCAGTTGAAGCATAATTAGAGCACCTTCGGGTGCTTTTTTAATTTACCTTTTCTATATTTTCCTTTTCTATATTTTTAAAACTTTAACTTTTGCAATATTTCACCTTGCCCTTTCAGATATAGATAAGCTTTGAAAAATATCTGCATTCACATCAAGGCTCATTCATCTATGCTCTAAGGAAAACAAACCATCGAGCTGACAATATGCATCCCCAAATTCGTCCACTACACCTCCCAAAAGATCTCCTCGACATTCATCAACTCACACTCCAATTGGGTTATGAAATACCACCAGAGCGACTCCAACAGCATTGGCAGTTGATTCATTTGGATAAGCATTATCAAACCTTGGTGATGATGGCTGATGACCGCGTCATTGGTTATGCAGGTTTTATCCAACAATACAGTTGGGAGTTTGAGGAAGGATTTATTCGGATTCAGGCTTTTGTCATTGATGCCAGTTATCGCGGTCAAGGTTTAGGGCGACGCTTCATGCAAGCCATTGAGCAAAGCGCTCGGCGACAAGGTCTAAAACGTATTTTACTCAACAGTGGTAATCGTCCTGAACGCTATGCCGCACATGCTTTTTATCAAAATTTAGGGTTTGAAGCCTATAGTTTGGGTTTTACTAAACATTTAAATTGATCGGCCAATTTTACCATCAGCCGATCAAGACATTTTTTAAGAAATATCAGCTGGGAAACTAATGACTTTTTCAAGTTTTAACTGATTCGTTGCCACCATTAGCAATCGATCAATGCCTAAGGCTATACCTGCACACTCACTCATATACGGTAATGCAGCAAGCAAATATTCATCAATCGGCATCACATGCAAGCCAAGTTTAGCGCGCTCTGCATTATCCGCCTCAAAACGACGGCGTAAAACGTCTGCATCAATCAGTTCATCATAAGCATTTGCTAACTCTAAACCTTCGATATATAGCTCAAATCGTGCTGCAACCAATTCACCATCTTCGTCCACACAGGTTTTCGCCAAAGAAGCCATTTCCGGTGGAAAATCTGTAAGGAACACTGGCGTATCAAAACCGAGACTCGGCTCTACATAATGCGAGAACAATAAATCGATATAGCCTAAACGGTCTTCACCCAGATCTAAGCTTAGCCCCACACGACGACAGCAATCTTTCAGCTCTTGTAAAGTGGCTTGTAACGGATTCAAATCCAAACGATCCATAAAGGCATGCTTATAGCTCAAAATAGTCGGACGAATTTCACCAAAGCGCTGTTTCAAAGTTTCATTCAATAGGTCAGTCACTTCAAACATCAAGTCTTTTAAGCTAAAACCCGGACGGTACCATTCCAACATGGTGAATTCACTGTTGTGTTTACGTCCATGTTCATCATCACGGAAAACTTTACAGATTTGGTAAATAGATCCACTGCCACTTGCCAACAGACGTTTCATGGCAAATTCAGGTGAAGTTTGCAAATAATGCGTTTGCTTTTGACCATTCACATGGCGCTGAGCCTGTACCGATGCTAAATGCACATCGGTGACACCCGCTTGAGAAAGCACAGGTGTTTCCACTTCTAGTACATCACGTGCCGCAAAAAACTGGCGAATTTGAGCATACATCGTGGCACGTGCACGAAGTGCAGTGAGTTCACAACTCGGTTGAAAGTTCATTTGACTCATGCTGCTGGGCCTCCATGTGCAGCCCATTCACGGCGTAAAGGATAGGTTTTACGTAAATAATCAAAGGCTTTTTGATCCACCTTGCCGTCTTTTAGGCAAGCACGTAAGTTGGCATCATCACGAGCGATGTCATAAATATCTTTTAAATAACGCTGTAATACCGTCTTAAAGTCAGCACCCGTAAAATACTGCTCACAGACGGGCAACTGACTTTCAAAAGCTTTATTTATCGGTTGCTTGAAAGTTTGACAAAATGCTTCATAGATCATCTGTGTGCCACGTGCTTTACCTTCCAAGCTATAGCCCGCAATATGTGGTGTCACCACGTAAATTAAATCTAACAACGCTGCTGAAATCTCTGGCTCATGCTCAAAAACGTCTAAGACCACTTTACGCTGTGTCTGTTGAATATCGGCAATTAAGGCAGCTTCTTCGACCACTGGCCCACGCGCGGAATTAATCAAGATCGCAGTTGGCTTCATAGCAGCAAGCGCAGCAGCATTGATTAAATGATAGGTTGGATGTTCACCCTCTTTGGTCAGTGGCACATGAGTACTAATCGCATCTGCACTTTTTAACAGTTCTGCAAATTCAACTTGTTTCACCTGATCAGATTGCACAAATGGATCATAGCCAATGACATTCCAACCGAATAATTCTGCCATGACGGCTAAACGTGAACCGACATTACCTAAACCAACAATGCCCAAGGTAAATTTTTCATTTGCATTCAACAATTCAGGTTTAACATAAAGCAATGCCGTAATCACATATTCAGCAACCGCTTGTGCATTACAACCTGCGGCATTTGACCAAGCAATCTCCTGCTTTTCTAAAGCAGTAATATCTAAATGATCTGTTCCAATCGTAGCACTACCGACAAATTTGAGTGCGGTCTGTTGAATTAATTCTGCATTTACCTGAGTCACCGATCGTACCAATAATGCATCGGCTTCTTTGACATCTGCATGGGTCAATGTTCGACCTGCCGCTTGCTTTATTTCACCAAATTCGGCAAAAAAATACTCAGTAAATGCCAGATTTTCATCTGCAACGATTTTCATAGTTCATCTCATAGTTCCACTATGAACATGATAACGCGTTGCTCAAGCCATGACTATTCTTCTGCACATAAGGCATAGCGCCTATACTCTATGAGCTAGATGATTGAAAATTATATTATCTGCAATAATCTGACTGCTGATCGTCAATTAAGGACAAGGCCGCCTGCCAAGCCGCTTGAATAATGGGCTCGGCCATCGGATTTTCAAACTGCTGCAACGTATGTTCACAAACCTTCGGACTTGGATAATGCAATGTAGCACTCGACAATGCTTTTACTTGAATTTGACAAGCTCGTTCTAAAAAGTAAATTTCATGAAATGCCCGTGCCACACTATCACCAGTCGCAAGCAAACCGTGATTACGTAAAATCATACAGCGATAATGCCTCATATCCTGTACCAATCTTTCACGCTCTTCAGTTGAAAAGGCTATGCCCTCATATTCATGATAAGCAATGTTCTGATAGAACTTTAACGCATGTTGTGAGATTGGCAATAATCCATGTTCCTGTGCAGAAACTGCCACGCCATCCGCAGTATGCGTATGAATCACGCAATTAATATTTGCACGCGCATGATGTAAGGCAGAATGAATCACAAAGCCTGCTACATTCACCATCTTCCCTGCATCATAGGTTTCAACAATTTTGCCTTCATGATCAATTTTGACCAAATCCGAAGCCGTCATTTTGTCAAAAGTCACACCATAACGATTAATCAAAAAATGCTCAGGTTCATGACTTAAACGCAGGCTGATATGGGTATCAATTAAGTCGGTCATTTTATAATAAGCCACCAAGCGATACAGTGCCGCCAATTGACAACGCGCTTGCCATTCCAGTTCATGAATAAACTCTGGTTTTTGCATGAATGAATTCCTTTTCTAAATCGATTGATCTTGTTTTCTGTTTATTGTGAATAATTAATAGCATGTCATATCCATGCTGTATATCAGCTTCGCCTATAGAAAAAAACTATTCAAAAAATTTAGGCAATAAAAAAACCCCAATGTAAAACATTGGGGTTTTTTGAATATGGCGGAAGCGGTGAGATTCGAACTCACGGAGGACTCGCACCCTCGTCGGTTTTCAAGACCGGTGCATTAAACCGCTCTGCCACGCTTCCATGGCCGCTATCATATAAATAAAAATTCAGATTGGCAAATTATTTTGCCTTATTTTGAACACTTGGCGAATCGTTCAGACAAAATTTAGGCGATTGTAAAATTTTGGCTTCGAGCTGAAAAATAGATGCTCAATCAATATGTATTGAATTGAGATCAAGGCAAATTGCATTGCCTAAATTTACGCACATAAAAAAACCCTGATGTTAAAAACATCAGGGTTTTTGAATTTGGCGGAAGCGGTGAGATTCGAACTCACGGAGGACTCGCGCCCTCGTCGGTTTTCAAGACCGGTGCATTAAACCGCTCTGCCACGCTTCCATGGCCGCCATCATATAAATAAATTTCAGCAATGGCAAATTATTTTGTAAAAAACACGTCCAATTGAACAAAATAAGAGCAGTTTGTTATTTTTCAGTACTTTCGCCCATTTCATAACGAATTGAATTGATATACCAACATTTTTTTCCCAGTGGGGTCAGGACTTCGACCTCATCATCCACTTGCTTGGACAGGAGTGCTCGAGCCATAGGTGAATCAATTGAGATATGCTGTGGATGATGATCATAAATTTCATCTACCCCCACGATCCTTAACGTTTTTTGTTCGCCTTCATCATTTTCAATATCGACCCACGCCCCAAAATAGACTTTCCCTTTTTGTTCGGGTGAATAATCGATAATACGTAGCTCCTCCAAACGTTTTCCCAAATAGCGTACACGTCGGTCAATTTTGCGTAACAATTGCTTATTATATTGATAATCCGCGTTTTCCGAACGGTCGCCAAGACTGGCCGCCCAGTTCACTTTTTTGGTAATTTCAGGTCGTTCTTCATGCCATAAATGTTGAAGTTCAGCGACCAATAAATCGTGTCCACCACGGGTAATTAAGTTAGATTTCATGATGATTTTTCGGCCTTGAGCAAGCGCTGATTTTTACAAAACATGCCTATTTTATCCTCCATTTCTACACAGGCAAAGTATATAAAATTTATTCGTAAACAAAATCAATTATTTATGTTACATATTTTAATATTTTTTCGTACAAAATTTGACAAGTATTTTTTTGCTTATTATTATGCGCACATCTTTTAGGCTTGTTTAATTTTTATCCAGTGTAGATTTTCTACACATTTCCCGAAAACCCCTAGTCATTTTTGAATGACGTCATGACTGCCCAACCCTTATTGAATTTATCAAACTTGAAAAAGTCTGAGGCGTGTTTGCCTTTGCTTTTTAGGGCATAAATTACTTGTAGCGGAGACAACATGCACAGTAGTTCAACTTCTGGGTCGAGGCTTTGCCTTAACTCTTTTAACTCTCTCCCATTTAAAGCGCTTGCACTTAGTACTGTCTTAATTCCTTTTCACAGTATTAATGCCAGCAAAACAGCTCATCAATATGATGCTGTCGTCAACAGTAATAAACTCACTGTTGTTGCCGTTGCCAATCCTGACATTGTTTTTCAGGATGGTAAACATCGACATGGTTTTGGTTACGACCTTGCACGTAACTATGCAGAAAGTTTAAATGTCCAATTAGATTTTAAAACAGTGAACGACAATGCCACTGCTTTAAAAATGGTTGCCAAAGGTCAAGCCAATTTTGCTATGACCACTGCCGAAATGAGTACCATTGAAGCCAAGCACTTGACTTCATTTTCAGCCAGTTGTGGTGATACCGTTTCTTTGAAAAAAAATGGTTTAAACAGCAACTTAAACTGGGTATTTAAAAATGCAGACGATCCACTCAGCCAAACCGCGAGTGGCTTTATTTGCCGTGCCAAACAAAATGGCGCAATTGGACAGTTGGCTTCGTTCTACAACCGTAATGTGGTCAAACAAGATTCTTGGAATGTGATTCAACGTGATTTAAGTAAACGCATGCCGATCTACAAGGCAAGTTTTAAAAACACGGCCAAGCAATATGACCTCGACTGGCATTTATTGGCAGCGATTGGTTATCAAGAGTCATACCTTAAACCTGACTCGGTATCCCCGACAGGTGTTCGTGGCATTATGATGCTGACCAACAGTACAGCTAAAGCCATGGGTGTGAGCAACCGTACAGATGCGACGCAAAGCATTCAGGGCGGTGCTAAGTACTATGACCAAATGCTAAACCGTTATAGCAACATTCCATACCCAGATCGTAATTGGTATGCCTTAGTGGCATATAACATGGGTCCCGGTGCTGTAAGTCAGATTCAAAAGCGCATACAAGCTCAGGGTAAAAACCCAAATAAGTGGGTGAACTTATATGCTTATCTCGACCGTAACAAAGCCAGCAATGGTCGTTATCGTCAAGCCGTGCAATATGTGACACGTATTCGTGCTTATTTGGAACATATTAAAACCACACCACAACTGGTGAATATCTAATATGCGTCCATCTAACATTTACATGTGAGCGCACAAAAAAAAGCTTACCTTCGGGTAAGCTTTTTTCGTTTTGGACTTAAGCAGTTTGCTCAAGTACTTTTTTGAATAAATCTTTTTGCTCAGTACTTGGTTTTGCAGTTTGCAATGCCATCAATTGTGACATATCACCTTGTACTTTAATTTTTCCAGTCATAAACGCTTGCATCGCTGCAGCCATATCAAACTCAAGGAATACTTTACGTAATGTTTCAGCATCCATGTTCAACGTTGTTTTCGCGTTTGAAGATAAACCTTTTTTAATTGCACCACCGTCTAATGACAATTCAGTATTGCCTGCAGCGTCAGCAACCACTAAGTTAATTGCAAGATTAGCCAATGCAGGTGGTAAGTTTAAATCACCAGCTTGAGCTGTCAGAGTTTCTACAGTTGAAAACCAATCATCAGTTAAAAAAGCAGGCATGATCTTTCCTCAATTTATTTTGTTCGTGTGTGTTGCCGTTCCGGACAACATCAGTGCAAGCATATTTTGCTTGAGGCTTGTTATAGCATGATCATTTGCGAAAAGGCTAAAGTTTTTTGTACGCACCGTTCAATATTTAACTGTTTAACAACAAAATGAGAAAAATCATAAGCATAAAAAAGGCATTCCGTAGAATGCCTTTTGCGTGATGAAGTTTTCGGCTTAATCTGCCATAAAACCTAAGTTCACCATGTTAATGCGTTTACTTTCAGGCTCACCTTCTTCAGTTGAACAACTTTCGCTATTTTTGAAGTCAAATTCGCGTTGTTCATCCAAGGCTTCAAAGTCGAATAACTCACGGTCAGCCAATTGTGAAGGCGATACATTTTGCAACGCACCAAAAATACTGTGTAAACGTTTTGGAAATTCTTTATCCCAAGTACGCAGCATGTCATTTAACATCGCACGTTGTAAGTTTTCCTGAGAACCACACAAATTACATGGGATAATTGGGAACTTACGCATTTCTGCATATTTGATGATGTCTTTTTCTTCCACATAAGCCAGTGGACGAATCAAAATGTTCTTTTTGTCAGAAGACAATAATTTCGGTGGCATGGCTTTTAAGCTGCCGCCATGGAACAAGTTCAAGAAGAACGTCGCCAAAATATCATCACGATGATGACCTAAAGCCACTTTCGTCGCCCCAATTTCTTGAGCAAAGCCGTATAACGAACCACGACGTAAACGTGAGCATACTGCACAATACGTTTTACCTTCTGGGGTTAAACGTTTGGTAATACTGTAGGTATCTTTTTCTAAGATGTAATACGGAATTTTGTTTTCTTCTAAATAACGTGGCAATACGTCTTCAGGGAAACCCGGTTGTTTTTGGTCAAGGTTGACCGCAACCACATCAAAATTAATCGGTGCAATACGCTTAAACTGCAACAAAATGTCGAGCAAGGTATAACTGTCTTTACCGCCTGAAATACAGACCATCACCTTGTCGCCCTCTTCGATCATTTTAAAATCACGAATGGCATGACCGACCTGACGGCGTAGCTTTTTCAATAAACGATAATACGCAGAGCTAGTTGGTAGTTCTGGTTTGAAATTAAATCCTTGTTCGGACTCAACTGGCGAGAACATAGACGAGTTAAACCTAAAAAAAAATACCGCGCAATTTTATCCGATTCGCAGACTTCTCGCATCAAAAGAATGTAATTTCCGAAAAAACTAAAAATACTGTCATGATCACGTCATCCTCAGCGCATTATTTTATACGGTCGAGTTCATTTTTTAGGCGAAACGCTTATCTTTTGGACTTTTCCACAGTTGTCCACAAAAGCTGTGGATAACTTTGTGGATTTTAAATGACTTGACAAGGTGAGCTGCCCTTATTTTAAGGCTTCTATTTAAATTGATCATTTTTTGATCAATTTATTATCCCTTACTTATCAATGCTTTAGATGTGTCAAGTTATGCTCATTAAAAAAAAATAAATATTTTTTTTGATTATTGAATCATCAAAATGACTTGATTTTTACAAAGTAAAGAAGAAATCAGCCCTCGAAGCCTTTTCATCTGATTTTTTTTTGATAAACTCTATTTTAACTGTTTGGGGACAGAATTTTTTTCTTCACAATAAAATGAAAAACAATACTTGGACTTTGGGGCTGTTATTAAGTGGAAGTGTGGCTATCAGTTTAGCTGCACCGAGCATTTTTGCCGGCCAAACGATCTATCAATTACGTGAAAGTAACGGCACAACGCTACTAACCAATAAACAAGGCCGCTATAGCAATCTGAAAGTCGAGAAAAAAACCTACTATCCGGACAGTAATATCCATAGTTATAGTAACTGGGGCTCAAATGAAGCGTCTGTGTTGCCAAGCTATAGCCGTAATAAAAATGCCTTTGACAATATTATTAAACAAGCCGCGGCCCAACATGGTGTTTCCGAAGGTCTGATCAAAGCGGTGATGCATACCGAATCTGGTTTTAACACCAATGCACGCTCACCAGTCGGTGCGCAAGGTTTAATGCAACTCATGCCTGCCACAGCACGTCGCTTCAATGTATCGAATGCCTACGATCCACATCAGAACATTATGGCTGGTGCGCGCTATTTATCTTGGCTACTGAAACGTTTTAATGGCAACACCTCACTTGCCTTAGCTGGTTATAACGCAGGTGAAGGCAATGTCGCAAAATATGGTGGCATCCCACCTTTTCGTGAAACTCAAGACTATGTCCGCCGTGTCACTAGCCGCTACAGCAACCTATATGCTGGTAGTTTAAGTGTCTCGGGTTCGAGCAGTTCAAATAGCACTTCTAATAGTGGTCGGATTATTGCCAGTTCGGACAATTACCATGCCGCTGCCCCTGCTGTTGCCAAGTCACCGGCACGTCAAATTATTCAAACGGACAATGGTAGTTTTACCGATGCACCTTCAGGTTCATTTGCGACAGCAAATGCTTCTGCCTCAGCGCGCATTTATCTCAATGAATAAAATCACTGATTTTGTAAAATTGCATCTGTTTTACTAATTTTTCCTTGAAATTTTAAGACTTTCACCTCATATTGAGTTTAATGATTTTTATTTGTAAATCAGATCATTTTTCTATAATAAGAGGATTTACCCAATGATGCGGATTGGTTTGTTCTTGCTGACCAACCTCGCGGTACTGGTTGTAGCTGGCATAATCTTGTCACTCTTCGGTGTCGGTAGTTACCACGGTGCAGGCGGCTTAAACTTAGGCAACTTGCTCGTTATCTGTTTTGTGTTCGGTATGGTGGGTTCGATGATCTCACTATTCATGTCAAAATGGATGGCGAAAAAAACCACGGGTACAGAGCTGATTGACCCTAATGCACCACGTAGCCAAGCTGAAGCATGGTTACTCAACGAAGTTGCGCAACTGGCACAACGTTCTGGTATCAAAATGCCAGAAGTGGGTATTTTCCCATCGTACCAGTCTAATGCCTTTGCAACAGGCTGGAACAAAAATGATGCTTTAGTGGCGGTTTCTACCGGTCTATTGGAGCGTATGAACAAAGATGAACTGCGTGCCGTACTCGCTCACGAAATTGGTCACGTAGCCAATGGTGACATGGTGACCCTTGCTTTGGTGCAAGGTGTAGTCAACGCCTTTGTCATGTTCTTTGCACGTGTAGCAGGTGACTTTATCGACCGTAATGTCTTCGGTCGTGAAGATGGTGAAGCACCGGGTATCGCATATTTCGTCATTACGATTGTATTAGATATTGTCTTTGGTATCGCAGCGTCTGCCATTGTGATGTGGTTCTCTCGCTACCGTGAATACCGTGCCGATGAAGCTGGTGCGCGTTTAGCAGGTAAACAAGCGATGATTTCTGCCCTGTTACGTTTACAAGCAGAATCTGAAATGCCAGATCAAATGCCAAAAGAAATGAAAGCCTTCGCAATTTCTGCGGGTCAAGAACAAGGTTTCAGTTTAGCTGCTTTGTTCCAAACACACCCAACGATTGAACAACGTGTTGCGGCATTACAACAATTAGATTGCCCATAATCGAGCATCTAATGTATGTCGTAAAAAAGCCTCCCTATGGAGGCTTTTTTAAGTCTAATTTTTCCGAACATTTACTGTCTTATCAATAATCTTTCAGCTGAACGATCTTTCAATTGAATAGCCTCTCAGTGATCGCGTTCAAGCAACAAGGCATTTCTATCTACAATACTCCATTGGCCTTTAACCATTGCCAAAGCAATGAACCACCCATATAAATTGCAAAGATAAAGACTAATAAGAAAATCATCCCGAGTATATCTGGGATATGGATCCATATCCATGCAACCACAGGGTTGCGCCAAAAAGCCGATTGCTGTTGTTTCTGTTCTAATTTTTCATGTAAAAACGGATGTACCACATGTTGATCTGTACTGATTTGATATTCTTCACGAATGTGCGTATGTACAACATCTAAAGCTTTACGGCTCGGTCGAATAAACACATCAAAGATCGTCCCTGCAACAGGAATAAACCCCACGACAGCATCTATAACTGCGAGTTTCATCACACCATTTAATTTGGCTTGTGGTACGCCAATCTGTTTGGCTTTATAGACAGCATAACAGGTCAAGACAAATCCTGCGATATCACCAGCGACCGGAATGGTACTCAACGCTGCGTCCGCACCTACCCCTTGTCGAGTAAATGGAATCCGAACCACGGAGTCCATCATATTGGCAAACTTTGCGAGATCGCGTTCAAGACGAATGACTTCTTGCTTTGACATTTTTTGTTTTAATGGTTCAGTCATGTTTTATCCAATAAAAACCGTGTAAATCACTGAGATTAAAACATATTAGAAGTCTTCAATCTGTAGCAAAATGCTAATCTCTATAAATTGAGCAATTGTGAAGCAATCATCAAATACACCACCACGCCTGTCGCATCACAAATCGAGGTCACCAAGGGTGCAGATGCACTTGCAGGATCGAGCTTCAACTTATTGAGTACAAAGGGCAAACTCATGCCAATTAAACAACCGAGCAATACGATACCCATCATACTTAAAGCCAAGACCAAAGCGACGGTTGCATCACCACGGTAGTAGCCTAAAATCGATACAGCAATGGCCATGGTTCCACCGAGGCAAAGCGCGACGAGCGTCTCCCGACCCAATAAATAAAACCAATCACGAATTTTTACATCCCCAGTGGCAAGCGCTCGCACCATTAAGGTTGCAGACTGTGAACCTGCATTGCCTCCACTTCCGACCAATAAGGGTAAGAAAAAAACCAAGACGATATGTGCGGCAATGATGTCTTCATAATATGAAATGCCTAATCCGGACAATAAGCTGCCAAAGACCAATATCACCAACCAGAACACCCGCTTTTGATACAACTTTAAAATCGGTGCTTTATTAATGCTCATACCTGGTTCGGTACTCACCGCACTGGCTTTTAAAAAGTCTTCAGTGGTTTCAGCCTGTACCACATCCATCGCATCATCATAGGTGACAATCCCCATCAAACGCTGGGCATGATCCACAATCGGCAAGGCCATAAAATCATATTCTGCCAATTTTCGAGCAATACTTTCTTGGTCTTCATCTATCCAGCCGGTCACCACATCTTTGGTCATCACCTGTTGAATCCGTGCATCACGATCGGCCTGCAAAATTTGCCGCAGTGAAATCACCCCTTCTAATTGAGACTGATCATTGGTGACATAAATTAAATACAGGGTTTCACGGTCATGCGGTTCATGGCGTAAGGCCTCTATAGCTTGTTGCATGGTAAAGTCAGCAGGCATACTGACATAGTCTGAACTCATGATTGCACCTGCAGACTCTTCTGCATATGCAGATAACGCCTTTAGATGCTCTTGGGTATCTTGATCAAGTTGTTGATAAATCCGATCTTGTTCTGCATCAGTTAAACTTTTATATAAGTCCGTTGCATCATCAGAATGCATATCATCAAATAGTTCAATTTGTAGACGCAGTGGATAACGTGAAATCAGCTGTCGCTGTGACTCAAAAGGGAAAAACTCAAATACCAAGCCTTGATGGTCTAAACCTGAAAGTAACTCGATTTGATCTTCGATTGGAAATTGCTGAATTAAACGAGCCTGATCAGCGTAGTTCAGAGGCTGTAAAGCGAAAACTGCTGCTGCATAATTTTGTTGTTGCAGCAAAGCGGAAATTTCACGCTGTCTTTGTATTAAATCCGCCATTCAACTCACTCTTATTTTAATCTTTCTATGTAGAGCACATTTTGAAGGATAAACTAAAGAGTTTCAAATCTCTTCAATATGTTCTCGGTGAACGTTCTTTGCGAAAATTCTCTGTGAACATTCCCTGTCGAAAGTTTGGTGACATAAATTTGGCGACATAAAAAGCCACCGCGATGTACTCAAGCTTTCACGGTGGCTTTTACTAGAGCTATACACTGTGCGTGAATTATTTCTAAGTTTCAGACACCGGTTTGATTTTAAAAATAGAGCGGACCATCACATACATAAACGGAATAAAAATCAGCACCAAGACCGTACCGAATATTACCCCACCGAGTACGCTTACCCCAATCTCTTGACGACTGGCTGCACCTGCGCCAAAAGCAAGAACTAAAGGAACCACCCCTGCACCAAAAGCCAAAGAGGTCATCAAAATAGGACGTAAACGTAGTGCTGCGCCTTCCATTGCAGCCTCGATTACATGTTTGCCTTTTTCTTGTGCCATCGCTGCAAACTCTACAAGCAAGATCGCATTTTTACAGGACAGACCGATGGTCGTCAGCAAGGCAATTTGGAAATAGATGTCATTTGGAAAACCGGTCATGTAGCTAAACAAAATATTACCGCCTATCCCGAGTGGAATCGCACTCATGACTGCGGTCGGAATGCTCCAACTTTCATATAGGGCGGCAAGACAGAGGAAAATAAATCCAATCGAGACCAAATATAGCCAAATCGCTTGATGACTTGATTTTTGCTCTTCAAAAGATAAACCACTCCATGCCACATCCACGCCAGGCACCTGATCGACTAAAGCTTTAACATCCTGCATGGCTTGGCCACTTGAGACATTTTTGGCTGTATCCGCTTCCATTTGTAATGCGGTGTATCCCATAAAGCGATTGACGACTTCAGGGCCGCCACTCCAGCCAATGGTTGAAAAATTACTAAATGGAATCATTTCATTTTGGTCATTACGTACATGCCAATAAGCCAAATCTTCTGGTTTAGAACGGAATTCGGCATCTGCCTGCATCATGACGCGTTTAATACGTCCACGGTCAATGAAATCGTTAATATAACTCCCGCCCCATGCACTACTCATGGTGCTATTAATCGCATTTTGCGTTAAACCCATAGCCATCGCTTGTTTTTGATCAATATCAACTTTCAGTTCAGCTTTGTCTGGGTTAGAGCGTTTGTCTAAATTTTCGAAACTACTGAATTGTGCGGATTTCTCTTGCAGGCTTTTAAATTGCTCATCGAGATAAGCACGACCCTCACCATTCATATCTCGCAGCCAAAACTCCAGACCATCGGTTTGCCCAAGACCGCTGACTGAAGACGGCATGCTGACATTGATTTGTGCATTGTTGAACTTTTTAAAATGTTTCATAGCACGTTCACGAATCGCTTGCGCTGAATTGTATTGTCCTGAACGTTCATCCCAATGCTTCAGTGCAATAAAGCCTTGCCCTAAGTTTTGACCCGTACCAGAAAAATTTCGTCCATAACGAATCATCACCAAATCAATATTTTGCTTTTCTTCAGTCAAAAAGTACTGCCGAATTTGTTCACCGATCTCACGACTTTTCGACATCGGTGCACCTTCTTGTAATTTAAGTTGCACACTCAAAATGCCCTGGTCTTCACTAGGAATAAAACTGGTCGGCAAAGCACGATAAAACAAAGCAAATACCGTAATGAGCCCCGCAAACAAAACCACCGTCCATAAGCGATAACGAACCGTGGCTTGTGCAAGTGCTAGATATTTGGTTTTTAAAGTCTCTAATTTGGTGTTAAACCAAATCGCCCAGCGCTGTGGTTTCGGATTGGGTTTTAAAATTAAGGCACATAATGCAGGGGTTAAAATCAGCGCAACCATCAGTGACAAGCCCATTGCAGCCACGAGTGTGATGGAAAATTGTCTATAGATCACGCCCGTTGAGCCACCAAAGAACGCCATGGGAATAAATACAGCGGTCAATACCAAAGTAATCCCGATTAATGCCCCGCTAATTTCATGCATCGACTCGATGGCCGCTTGTTTTGCTGTTAACTGTTGTTCATGCATTAAACGTTCGACGTTTTCCACCACAACAATCGCATCATCGACCAACAGACCGATGGCCAGTACCAATGCAAACAATGTGAGCGTATTAATGGTCATGCCCAAAGCATATAAAATCGCTAAAGTCCCAAGAATCACCACAGGCACCGTAATCGCAGGTATCAGCGTTGCTCGCCAATTTTGTAAGAAGATAAACATCACCAAAACCACCAGTAAAACGGCTTCGAATAACGTTTTCACCACTTCTTTAATCGATTCTTGTACAAATGGCGTGTTATCCCGTGGATAAACGATTTTATAACCGGCAGGTAATTGCTTCGCTAACTGTTCAATTTCTTGCTTAATTAAGGCTGAGGTTTCAAGTGCATTTGCCCCAGAAGCCAATGAGATCCCCATCCCTGAAGATGGATACCCGTTAATGGTATTAACCCCTGAATAATTTTCCGCACCCAATTCAACACGTGCAACGTCTTTTAAATAGACAAAACTGCCGTTTCGTGCAGATTTGACAATAATATTTTCAAATTCTTCAACTGACTTTAAACGTGAACCTGAAGTGACTTTTGCATTGAGATATTGATCCGATACACTCGGCAATTCACCTACGGCTCCGGCTGCAACCTGCGTATTTTGTGATTCAACAGCCGCACGGATATCACTGGGCATAAGGCTATATTGCTTTAACTTCAGTGGGTTGAGCCAAATGCGCATGGCAAATTGCGAACCAAAAACATCGACTTCACCGATACCCTCAATTCGAGCAATGTCCTGCTCTAGATGAGTCATCATATAGTCACCAAGTTCGATATTCGAACTCTTGCCAGTCTCATCATAGAGGCCGATAACCATATGGGTATCACCCAAAGATTTATAGACATTTACCCCTTGGCGCTGCACATCTTCAGGCAGCCGATTGATTACTCCATTTATGGCATTTTGTACTTGTACTTGAGCGGTATCTGGGTCAGTGCCATTTTCAAAACTGATGCTGATCCGGCTTCGACCTGAAGAGTCGCTGCTTGAACTAAAATATAAAAGGTGATCAATTCCTTTAATTTGTTGTTCAAGAACTTGTGTGACACTTTCCTCAACTGTTTCTGCTGACGCACCGCTATAACTTGCGCTGACCGTAATTCGTGGTGGCGCAATATCTGGATAGCGCTCTACCGGTAAATTGAGCACAGCAAATAGCCCGAGCGCCATGACGATGATCGCCAAGACACCTGCAAAAATCGGTCGATAAATAAAAAACTTAGACAGCATCAGTCCATGTCACTTTTCAATTAATGAAATAAAATATGTTGATTGATTTTTTCAAAAAATCTTATTGATAATCAATCACAATGTGCTTGATTACAAGCCTAGGCTACATAAAAACCTTGCTTGAAGCGAAATATGTAGAAAATATGGAGAGCCTCCACTTCAGCTATTTTAGTAAATTTATGTGACAAAACCGCCTCTGTCATGAAGTCTTAGCCACTGCCCTGCAATGTATGCCTGCAACTTCATTCATTTAAATAAAAAGATGCCGAGGCAGCCATGCAAAAACAATTAACAAAACAGTTAAATCTAGCCATAACAAGCAAAGTGAAATCCTCATGGGGCGTGTCTTCACTGCTCCTTTTTAGCGTTTTTGGTTTATCTGCATGTAATTCGGATGACGATAAAACCCATGTCACCAAGCCCCCTATTTTGCCTGATACAGGTTTTGTCATTGTTGGGCATCGTGGTGCCAGTGCTTTGCGACCCGAGCATACCCTTGCCGCATATCAAAAAGCGATTGATGATGGTGCGGATTTTATCGAACCCGATTTAGTGCCAACCAAGGATGGCTATCTGGTTGCGCGCCATGAAAGTGAAATTTCAGGGACAACCAATATTAGTACGCTGTCACAATTTGCGGATCGAAAAACCACCAAAAAAATCGATGGTATCGACTATACAGGATGGTTTACGGAAGACTTTAATTTGAATGAACTGACTCAAAATGTAAAAGCACGTGAGCGTATTGCTCAATATCGCCCTAATAACACTCAATATAATGATCAATACAGCATCCCAACGCTCGAACAAATCATTGAACTTGCCGAAGCTCATTATAAAAAAACTGGAAAAATTGTTGGTTTATATATTGAAACCAAGCATCCCACATTTTTCCAACAGCAAAATCTAGCCATGGAAGATCGTTTACTCACCACGCTTGCCAAATATAGTTATACACGTGATATCGCGCCTGTATATTTACAGTCCTTTGAAACCACCAATCTTAAATACTTACATGATCAACTCACGCAAAAGAAAACCCTCAAACATGGCAAAATTATTCAATTATTAGATAGCCCAACTGCCATACCGGGTGACTTACAGCAACAAAACTCACCTCAAAATTATGCAAGTTTAGCCACTGCAGATGGCCTAAAATCAGTGGCAAAATATGCAGATGGTGTAGGTCCAAGTAAAACCTATATTTTTTCAAACACTGAATTTAAACAAACCATTTTTGTCAAAGATGCCCATGCTGCTGGTTTGAAAGTCCATCCTTATACACTCAGACCTGAAAATGGTTTTTTACCTGACTATTTAAAATGTAACTCAGTGGCGACCGAACGTTGTGATACCGGTGCAGCTAAAGAATTTGAAAACTTCTATAAAGCTGGTGTAGATGGTGTATTTGCCGATGATCCAGGACTGGCACGTAAAACCTTAACGCAACTGCAAAAGCCCTAATTTTCCTAAAATGAAAAAAGACGCCGAGGCGTCTTTTTTATTGTTCAACGGAAATCTTAAAGCGGGTTTGCCAAATATTCTGCGGCTGACTGCGTTGCCACTGGCTGAGGTGCTGGAGCTG